>JAEWEI010000066.1 GCA_023389545.1 Actinomycetes bacterium
GCGGCGAGCCCGGCGGTCGGGGCCAGCAGCAGCACGGCGGTGGTGAGGGTGAGGAGGGTCCTGGCAGTTCGGCGAGTGCGCATCGTCGCGTCCCTTCATCGACTGTGGACTCCCAACATGCTCCGGGCGGACGGCTGGCGTCTAGGGTCTTTCCGCATCGGCACGGCGGGCGGTTCGCGCCATCGGGTCGTCGTCGGGCGATCTCTGGCCGGACGGGGGAGTGCGGGCCACACTGGGCCGATGGACCTGCCTGTGATGCCGCCGGTGGACCCGATGCTGGCCAAGTCCGTGCCGGCGATCCCCGCCGGGGAGCTGTATGAGCCCAAGTGGGACGGCTTCCGCGCCGTCGTGTTCCGCGACGGCGACGAGGTGGAGATCGGCAGCCGCAACACGCGCCCTATGCAGCGCTACTTCCCCGACATCGTCGACGCGGCGCTGGCGCAGCTGCCCGAGCGGTGCGTGGTCGACGGGGAGATCGTCGTCCCGTCCGCCACCACCGGGGGACTCGACTGGGACGCCCTCCAACAGCGCATCCACCCCGCCGCCTCGCGGGTGCGGCTGCTGTCCCGGGAGACGCCCGCGCTGCTGATCCTCTTCGACCTGCTCGCCCTGGACGACACCGACCTGACCGGCAAGCCGTTCGCGGAGCGCCGGGCCCTGATGGAGCAGATCGTCAGCCCCAACCCCCAGGTGTACGTCACCGCGCAGACCGACGACGCGGCCGTCGCCGCCGACTGGTTCCAGAGCTTCGAGGGCGCCGGGCTCGACGGGGTCGTCGCGAAGCGGGCTGACCTGCTCTACGAGCCCGGCAAGCGCGTCATGTCGAAGGTCAAGCACGAGCGAACCGCCGACTGCGTGGTCGCCGGGTACCGCCCGCACAAGTCCGGCGACGACGCCGTGGGCTCGCTACTCCTCGGCCTCTACACCGCGGAGGGGGTGCTCGCGTCCGTCGGCGTCGCCGCCGCGTTCTCGATGGCCCGCCGCCGCGAGCTCGTCACCGAGCTCGCCCCGCTGGTCACCTCGCTCGAGGACCACCCGTGGAACTACGACGCCAGCGGCCGCACCCCGCGCGAGTCCGAGCAGAGCCGGTGGAGCGCCGGCAAGGACCTCTCATTCATCCCGCTACGCCCCGAGCTGGTGGTCGAGGTCGGCTACGACCACCTCGAAGGCGACAGGTTCCGGCACGTCGCGCAGTTCCGGCGGTGGCGGCCCGACCGCGACCCGTCCTCGTGCACGTACGAGCAGCTCGAAGAGCCGGTGTCCTATGCGCTCGCGGATGTGCTGGCGGCGGGCCGCTAGACGCCCGCGTCGGGCCGGGGCGACTCACCAGACAACCGGGCCAGGCGCAACGGCACCACCAACCACAGCACCGTCAGCGCCACCAGCACCGTGGCCCCGGCGATGATCCCCTCGGTGCGTCCCACCACCACGTCAAACAGCAGCATCGTGGACCCCGACAGCACCAACGCCAACGTCGCCAGGCCCGCCCGGGCCAACCGGTCCGCCGCCGTCACCAGCTCCCGCTTCAACCGCTTGCGGAACAAGATCCGGTGCAGGCTCACCGGCGCCACGATCAGGCCCGTTGTCACCACCGCCAGCACCACCAGCTCCAAGTACAGGTTGCGCTGATAGGCGTCCAGGTCAGCGAACCGCTGCTGGAACGGCACCGTCAGCAGGAACCCCGTGAGGATCTGCACGCCGGTCTGCGTGACGCGCAGCTCCTGGAGCAGCTCGTTCCAGTTGCGGTCCATTCGCTCCGTCGGGGTCTCGTTGCGGTCGCCGCTGGGTGTCTCATCGGGGTCGGACATCGTCACCTCGGGGGGATCGACGCGGATACTGCGTGCATCGTGGCGTGCAGCGGCGCATCGCGCGCGGGGAACGCGACATCTCGATGCGTGGGGAGGGGTGGTGGGTGGCGCACCGGACCGTCCGTGCTGGTGGTGGCGCCGGCCGCTCGGACCCGTCCGAGGGAATCTTGGCGACGTCTGGCGCGTTCTCACGTAGACTGGAGACGCACGTCGGCCCTCCGGGGCAGTCGTGCGGTTGATAACTGCACATGGGGGTGATCGGTTTCGACGGTGGTCGTTCAGCCAGGAGAAGCGGGCCGAGGACGCACGGTTATCTCGTTAACGATCCGCGCAAACCAATAGGTGCCGATTCCAAGCGCACCGACTTCGCACTCGCCGCCTGAGCGAGTCCTGAAGTCCGTCAGCCCGAGAGTGCTCTCGACTCGGTAACTGGCGTCATCTAGAGAGCCACTGCTCACAGCCTTCGTTGTCGGGGCTGTGGGGACTTTTAGACAACTGAGCCCGCTTTCGCGACACGCTTGCTAGATCGCGAGGGCTGAGAAAGAGCGCAGCGAGCTGCGCCCGGAGAAGTCCTGGTTCCACGTCATCGGACGCGGGTTCGATTCCCGCCACCTCCACCATGCGATCGCCGCAAGGCTGATCGCGCACCTGAAGGCCGTCATCCCTCTCGCCGGGGGGGGCGGTCCTTCTTGTGTCTGGGCTCCATCTGCGAGTTGCGCAGCGGCGCGCACGCGAGGTGCGCGGCTCCTCGACTCCTCGACTTACTGCCCTCGATCACGCCGGGGTAGTACGGCCGTGAGCGTCAGGTCCGGAGATCTGCCCGCCGACGGGCTCGCCTAAGATTGCCTTCTGGTGCCTATTTTACCTTATCTCGGTAGAGACCGGGTTTAGAAGGAAAAGGCACTGCTGGGGTACGAACTCGTCCACTTGGGCGGTTACCCGAAGGTTGTCGCCGACACCGATCATGTCTGGGATGCTTGCCCCAGTGAGGTGTAGGTCGTAGGTGGCGCTCACGTCGCGGAACTGGAACTGCGGTCCCGGGCGGGCTGTTGTCTCACTAAAATCTCCGGTGTTGATCAGAATGTCGAATCGTGTCTTCGCGTTGTCGTGAGAGTTCATGGCGACAATCGCACCATCAAACATTATCGTTCTACCGGCATACTGATCTGCGAAGTTCGAGATTGTTTCGCTGCAGTAGTCGGTCGTCGCTAAGAGTGACGCAAAGTCTGCATTCGTCTCCACGGTCAACGGCTCGTCGGTGCCTGGTCCTGGGGGCGCAGAGTCTTCCTCCTTGGGGGGCTGTGCGCTTGACTCATCGGCGGACTCGGACGGCGCCTGGGTGTCGTCGCAGGTTCGGTCAACCGTCAGTCGCGGGGCGTCAGCGACCGCCGTGCCCGCCTCGGGCAACTGCCCACAGACCTGCCAGTTTGACTCGTCGACCACACCGAAAATGCCGCCTCCAACGACATCCACATCGTCGGAGAAGCCAGCACGTTCGATGTCGCTCAGCGCAACGTCAAGTGTCTGACCCACGACGTCGGGCATGGTGGGATCCTCACCGGAGCCGCAGGCCGTGAGGGCAAGCGCGAGAACGATCGAAACGACAACGTGGCGCGCACGCATCTGCATTCCTCCCATTGCATCTTGCGTCGTCGGCCAGACGCCTAGTGTTGGCAGGGTGGTCGGCTGCTGGGGCGGGTCGCTGCCCGCCGCTCGTGGGCAGCCTAGTGGCCGGACCTGCCTCCGGGGGAGCGAACCATGGACCAGAATCGAACTGCGGCCAAAGCAGCACAGCACGCCGAGCGGAACCCGACCAACTGCATCGCCAGATCACCGCTCAAGTCCGGCGGATTCACACACTCCGACTACACTCGGATTGTGATGAGCCGGGAATTGTGAGAACCCGGATTCGGCGGTCGGCGGCGGTCAGGCCTGATCGCCGCCCCAACCTCAAGCTGCGACCCCGGGAAAGACCTGCTCGAGGACACTAATGAGCGCGGTCGCGGTCGCCTCGTCCAGTTGGAGCGACTGGCTGATCGTGCCCACGTCCTGTCGGGCTGTCGACCCATACGTGTCCAGCTGGACAACGATCTCGCCGTCGCGGGTAGCCAACCGCCAGCTGCACTCCGACTCGGAGTGCGGTTGATTCTTGTCCGATGGCTCGAGCTCCAACAACGTCGTGATGAACGCCGTGTCAGTCCTGTCTCAACTGAGTAGTCCGAACACCTGGTCGGGACGGTTCCGAAGCGTGCGAACATCCGTCCAACGCGGGACCAAACCCTCTCCCTTGAGCTGCTCTTCGACCGCCGCCTGTTGAGGATCGAGCGTGTTCGAGTCGTGTGACCAGAGCGGGTGGCCGACCGCGACAGCGCGCGAACCGGCAACCAGGACGTCGACGCCGCCGATCTCACGCTCGACAAGGTCGTCGAAGGCTCCGCCGAACCCGACTACGAACTGCCTCGTGGCGAACGGGCTAAGTCGCATCCAACGCTCGAGCTCCATCGGCCTGCCTGCCGCGAGATCTGCGACATCGAGTGCCAGGCGCCAGTCAAGTGAGCCGTGCACACTGCGGTTGTCCCAAGACCGCAAGCAGTCGGGGCACGATGTGTCGCAGTTGTCATGTGGCGAACGGCTCCACTGCTCGCCGACCTCCCCGACGATCCGCTGAAGCACAGCGTCCAGCCGCCCGTTCACCAGTTCGAGCGCGTAGCCCGCGCCGTTTTCGAGAGTGTCGGCCACGTAGATCGCCGCCGTCCTCCGTCCGTCCACAGACCGCGGCTGCAGTCCCACGACGAGTTCGCTCGGATCGATGTCGAGTTCGGCCTGGCAGCCCCGGCGAAGGGCCTCGGCGAAAGAGGTCAACGCGGCATGCCCCGATGGGCAGGCATCCCGCGAAGTGAGGATGACGCCCGTCTCGAGTCTCATGTCTCGCCCGAGGAGCAAAGCTGCGTCCGTCACTCGGATCTCGCCGATCGCCGCGTCCGGCAACTTCGGCATCGCATTGGCTTCAGTCTCGATCGTGGGAACGATCACGGATCGATCCGAGTGCTGGTACATGGCGAAGAGCGCGCCGTTGTTGTCGTTGATTGTGAGCAGCCTGGCCTGTTCCAGCTCCCACACGTCGAGCGCACCTACTCGCTGCTGCGGTTCACCCGGATTCAACCACCCAAGCACGGGGCGCGAGGCCGACGGCCCTCCGCGGTCATCGACGCTGCCGTCAGATCGATCCCTGTGGGTTCGAAATCCCTCAGGCTGGTGCACAGTCATCTGCCTTACCTGCCCACCACACACAGGGCACGACGCCCATGCCGCTTCCGCGTCTTCGTTGATCGTCGACGCGCCGCAGTCTCGACACCTCGCGAGACGGACGGACGAGCGGAGCGGGTGGGACGACTGACTCTTCCCCCCGTAGGCGCGAATCGAGGCGAACCCGTTGGCCGTGTAGACCCAACCGTCCTTGACCACCTGCGCACCCGGCGCGAACAACGAGACGGCTTGGCCGAGAGGACGATCCGATACGGTCTCGGCAGTGAGTCGGCCGTCGGCGCTCGCTCGGAAGAGACCGCGAACCATGGTCGGGAAGCCAAACATCGGCAGCACACCCGCGTTGGCTAGTCGCTCGCTCAAAGCTCGTTGATTGTGGACCGAAGATTCGCCGACCACGTCGTCGATATCGAGCACGAGGGAGTCACGGGCCCACCTCGTGATCTCGTCGAGATCGAGCACCCCGGTCAGCTTGCCAAGCCGACGCACAACGTGGGAGACGTCGGGGGACGCCCGAAGCCACGCTTCGATGGCACCGCGGATGTTGTTCCAGTCCTCCGCCTCTCCGAAGGAGCCGTGCACGTGATCTCCACGCTGAGGGGGTGCATCGGGCATCGTCTGCAGGGCCCTCCGCATCAGTTCTGCAGCGACGACCCGCTTCAGGATGGTCGGACGTGCAGTATCGAGGAATGGCTGCGGCGGGGGGTCGCCAGTGATCCTGCCAGGGTTACTGAAGTAGTAGTCGTCGTGCGACCGGTCGCGGCAGAGCGTCGCGGCGAACGAGAACGGCTGTCCCTTGCGTCCCGCGCGCCCTACTCGCTGCTGATAGTTGAACCGCTGGGGCGGCATGTTGCCCATGACAATCGACCGTAGTGAGCCGATGTCGACGCCGACTTCCATCGTCGTCGTGACCGAGAGGACGTCGAGTGGACTCGTGCGCGCGTTCTCCCGGGGCTCGGGGAGCAGCGCCCCACGGAACACACGCTGCCTGCGTCGTTGCTCTTCCGGCGGACTCGTCTGCCCCGTGAGTTCCGCAACGGCTAGGCGTTGCGGGCGCTGCGCCGCCAACCAGGCGTAGTAGTCGTCGCCGGCATAACCTACGGTCGATTCTTCGAGGAGCACGCCGGTGCAGCCTGATCGAACGCACACGCCCGCCGACCCGTGCAGGTGACGCTGCCCGCACAGCTGGCAGGTGTGAACTGAGCCGACGGCGGGAGCGACGTCAAGCGGGACGTCGAGCATCTCCAACCGTATGGCCCCTGCGACCAGCAGACCCTCGAGCCTCTCCGCGATCTCCTTCGTGATGAGCCCTGCATCCCGATCGAGCTGCCGGGCGACACGCGTGACGTAATCCTTCGCGGCTTCGGGCGCTGCCGCACTCGGCTCGTCGAGATCCTGCGGCGTCCACCGGCCCGATGACAACAGGATCCTGACGTACGACGCCGCGGCCTGGTCCAGGACGTCCGTCAAGCCCGGGTCGCACAACCTCGGCACGAGGACAGCTACAAGCGTGGACTCGAGGTCGCGTCCATCTCGACCGGTGAGCGAAGATCCGAGGGACTCGACCAGGCGGTGGCGATAAGCCTTCTGCCGCTGCTGCCGCACGTTGAAGTCCGAGATGGGCTTCCACTCGCCTGGGGCTGGCGGTTCAAATGCGGCGTGCCACGGCGTCCCGTCCTCCAGGTGCAGCAATGAAGCCCTCGGGCCGCCGGGCGGGACGCCGATCTCCACCAATCGTTCGAGCACGTTGTCCACGAGCCCGACCCACGACTTCGTGCTCGAACGTGACGCAGCACGTTCGAAGGTCTCGGTCAGACGTGTGCTCGCGTCGTCCGCGAGGCCGATGTGCTCCCGCATGTATGCCTGGTGCTCTGCGGGGTGCTCGCTGGCTAGTTGTCCGTACGTCACGAGCGCCGGTCCGGACAACGTGCCCCGAAGGCCACCTCGCATGATCGCGCCGACATCCTCACCAGGTGCGGCCAGGTCCTGGAGAACGAGTTGGCGGATGAGGTCCGAGTAGTGGTTCAGGGATAGCCCCACCGCCATCCGCGCAGCGTCGTCGCGCGAGTCGCTGAAGACGATTGTCCGGCTCGAGTCGGGATCGCCGCCGAGGGATCGGAATACCTCAGACACCAACAGCTGTGCGCCGAGGCTCGCCCCCTGCGTGTGCGCCCGGATCGGAGAGCGCACGCGGCCATTCGCCAGACCCACCTGCCGCTCCGCATGCCCACAACGGGGGCAGCGGGTCGGCAGCGCCGGCGGCTTCCACTCCTTGTCCGGACCGCTCCACGTGAGCACCGTGGCGCTCGCGTCGTCTCCACCGACACTGAGGTAACCCGTGCGAGGGTCGTAACCCGCGGCCGCGTAAGAGAACTTCCACTGCTTGCTGAGAGGGCCGCTGTGCTTCCAACTCTGACCCACTCCTTCTCGCCGGGGCAGCAACCACCGGTACTCACCGGCGTGACGTTCGAAGACGAGCTTGGGTCGATCTGAGTCCGCTTCCGCGGGATCCACGCCGAGGAAGGAGCCCTCGCCGTCCGGAGAGCCAAGGACGTGACCGCCCAGGCTCGCGTCGCCGCAACTATTGCAGTACAGCAGCTCCAGGACTCGACTGCCGCAGGGGCACACGCGCGCCGGGACCGCGAATAGGCGACCCATGCCGGGAGACATCTCGCGGTCGCGGGCGTCGACCTCGGTGCAGCCCGGGTTGCTGCATGCCCACATACCACGCATCGTCCGGACGAAGTAGTGGGCCCGAAACGGGATCTGGTCGACACGAGGACTCATTGCGAGGCGCAGCAAACCTGCATCGAGGCTCACCAGGTCCTCCGAGCCGAAGGCGCGGAGCGCGACGTCGGCGAGCGGGGTCGCTCGTACCCTGCCGTCCGGGGCGCGGCAGGCTTCCGTGAACACGACATCAAGTGGAGTCGAGGCGTCTCCGGACATCGCGAATGTCGGGTCAACCGGCAGGGACGTGCCAACGACGCGTGGATGACCACTGATCTGCGCGAACGTGTCGGCCGGGACACCGAAGAAGCGCTCGAGGTACGGCGCCGAGTCGCTGTCCAGCGACGCGCTGGTGCCGATGACGCGCACCTGTGGCGAAGACGGCTCGAGTCCGAGCCGGAGCAGCAGGTTCCTGAGGATCAGCGCCACCTCGGACCCTTGGGTCCCGCGGTACAGGTGCAGCTCGTCGACCACGAGCGTGAACACGTTCCGGGGGTCTGCCGCCAGCCAACTCCGCGTCTTCTCGAAGATTGGCTGCTCCAGCTCCCGCATGAGCATGATGTTCAGCATCGAGTAGTTGGTGACCAGGACATCTGGGGGCGTCGCGATCATGTCCCAGCGTGTCAGCATCTCGGCGGCTCGCGGGTCGCAGAGATAGTCGGCGACGTCCGGGTTCCCATGCGCGATCGAGTCGTACTCCTGGACCATCAGGCGCAGCTCGGTCGCCACTTCGGGCAGCCGTGAATGGGTGCCGGTGGGCTTGGGCATCCGGGTTCCACCGAGAGCGCCGGACGTGTAACGGCCGAACGACAAGTGCGGGCCACCCGCCGGGACAAGTCGCCTCAAGGTTCGGCGAAGCCGCGACATCTGGTCCTCCACCAGGGCATTCGTCGGGTAGAGGACGAGGGCGCGGACAGCGGCCGTCCGCTCCAACCGACGAACCGGTGACCACCGCAACGGTGCGGAGTCCCACCACGCATGGGTGGCTTCATCCGAACTCGGCCACGATCGCGCCTCCACGATCAAGCGCGCGAGGATCGGGAGCATGAAGGCCTCGGTCTTGCCTGAACCGGTGCCCGAGGTGACGACAGGGTTCGTCCTCGGACCGGCACTCATCGCCACCTGAAGCGCGAGCGCCTGGTGCTCGCGCAGCAGGACGCCACTGCTGCCGCCGAACATGCTTGAGACGAGCGCCTCGGCTTCGAACGCCGTCAGCCCTGCCGCGACGCAGGCATCGACAGCGTCGACGACTCCGTCGTAGGGGAGCACTGGCTCCAGAAGTGGTGGCGCGACGAGAGGGTGGTCATCGGTGAGCAGGCGCCGCCGCTCGGTGCGCAACGACTGGTCGCGTAGGTAGAACGCCGTATCGATATACCGCATCACCGTGTCTTGAATTCCGGTAGTGACTGAGATCGGGGTCGGGTCATTCATCAGAAGGCCTCAATTCTCAAGGAGGTACGCAAGCCGACCGGCTAGTGCCGGGCTCACGTCCCGATAGATGACGGATCCCCTTCGCCGAGCAGGCGCGAGTCCCGACTCGAGCACAGCAGCGCGCTCAAACATGCCGGGGAGACTGGCACCGAGCGGGACAACGAGTTCTGCGGAAGCCTCGTCGTATGCAGCAAGCGCGCGACCCGTGAGAAGGACGGCTGCCGCGTGCTTCACCAACGAGGCATTGCCTAGGGCGCAGCGCTCGGCCGTGACGTCCTCAGCCGTCCTGAAGTAGTAGGACGCACCGAACCTGCCCACCCGATAGGCACCCGGCGCGTCCATGTCGGTCACCATCTGCCAGGAGGCAGTTGTTGGCTCGAACCAGTGGAACCCGAGGAGCGACGGTGCTGTCCGACGTGGCAGGGCCGCGACCAGCTCGCTCATCGTCGGTAGAACCGATGCGATCTGCATCCCTGCGGCCGTGGTGCCGGCGATCGCCCCGAACTCCGTCCAGCCAAGGAGCTCGTCGAGCGACGCCGTCGACCAGACGCGCTGCGCCGAGCCCACCTGTGGATCCGAGCCGCACGAGTGACCTATGCCGGCGAAGGCCGCAGTGGCGGAGGCAACCATGTCCGGCGTCCAGTAGCCGGCGAACACGCGTCGCTGTCCGACGTCGATCACCGTGGTCGGACAAACCTCCCAACTCAAGGCGTTGAGCGTCTCCGGTGACCGACGGATCTCGATGTGGCCGAGAGCCTCGAGCGTGCTGACGAACTGGTGAAGAAAGAGGCTGCTCGGGTCCATCTGCCGAGCGACACGCTCGAGTGACGCCATCGCACCACCGCCGACGTACCGGAGGGCGTCGAGCGCAAGGTCCCAGTCCACGGCGTCCCCATCGCTCCGCACCGGGATGTCACGCAGCTGGGTGCGGCGGGGAACGTCCTGAGCCATCGCTCGATCGTGCTTCCGCTTGTTTGTCCAGTAGCTGGACGAGTACCGCCGCTGGAGTCCGCAGAACTTGCACTTGCCCGTCGTGAACTTCGTGACCGGTCTCCCGCGGCTATCGAACATCGCCGGTTCGAGCTCCTCATGGTGCGCGCCCGTATAGAAGCAGGAGCCCGGCGCTGGCCGGCCCAGCCTCACTACGCTCGGCTGCTCGGCATCAGCCGCCTGATTCCACCAAGGGGTCGACGCGAGCGCGCCGACCGCGTCGGCGAGGGGTACCTCGTCGAGCACCACACCCTGGACGCTCGGGCCTGACGGCTTCCAGTCCCCTGCCGCAGAGCCAGCTCCGAGGACGACGAGCGGGTCACCTGCGTCGTGGACGATCGAGAGAACAGTGGCCCAATGTGCTCCATCCGGATTGTCTGACGACCTCAGCAGCAGCTCCTTGCGTGCCTTCGCCATCCCTCCGCCGACGACGAGCTCGATGGCGTAGTCACCCTCGCTCAGCTCGGCACCCGCCAGGTCGACGACCACCGATCCAGAACCGCCGTCGCCCCAGAGGTCGATCAAGTGCTCGTCGCCAGAGGCGCCAGGTGCACCCTTGTCGATCAGCCGAACTTCGATCCCCGACCCGGAGTTATCGATAGCACGGATCTCGGGGGGGCGGCGGACATGCCACAGGTTGCGGGCGGCGCTCGGCAGTACGAGGCCGCCGCCGAGCTTGAGCTGACTTGTCGTCAGCGGAACGAGAGCGCTGAACTCGCTGAGCGGGGGAACCGTCTGCTCGGGCCGCGAGAATATCTCCACGCCTCGGATTAGCGTCCAGCCGTCGGGCAAGCCGGCGATTGATTCAACGAGCGTCCAGCCCGGGCGCGCAACCTCGGCCAGGATGCTGCTCGTCTTGGCTAGAGCCGGTCCCGACGCCAAGACCGCGACATCGTCGCCCATGAGGACCTGGCGAGCCTCCAGCCAACGACCCGACAGCTCATCCTTCTTGAACACGACCACGCGCTTCGCCTGGCGTTCCATGGAGCCTGCAATCGGGTCGACGAGGCGCAGCGTTCCCTCGATGAGGTCCTGGGCGCCGACGAGCCCGCGCTCGGCGAACATCAGTGCGCCGTTCAGGGCAGGCTCGAGTTCGACCTCAACTTCCCCGGCTGACGTGACCAGGCTTGCCACTCGTGTGATACCAGGCTGAGCAGCGAAGAAGAGCGGACTGAGGCCCAGGCGTCGTGAGGGAAACGACGTCAGCTCCATGGAGAGGACCACACGCGACCGGGCGTTGTGCCCGTCGGAAGACGCCTCGTCGGACCCATCCCACTCCGCGAGTTCGGTCGCGGCGACCTCAGCGATCCGCGCACGAAGTTGGGGCTTGGCCCAGAGGCTCGCAAGGTGGTTCGTCGCCGGGCTCGGACTCTGGCCAAACCATGCTTCGAGCAGAGGCTCGAGCTCAGACGGTGGCACGGTCGAACGCGGACCGAAGTCGAAGTCCACGAAGAATCGCTCAAGCCGGCGACGATCCGCTTCGCGAACCAATGCCTGAGAAACTGCCAGCCCGACGAATCGCATCCCTACGGAGTATGCAGTCGGCAGTCCCCGAGCCCCCCCCTTGGAGCGAGAGCCACGAGTTCAGCGATCCCCACAAGAACTCAGCGACAGCCCGATAACTGTTGCCGAGGGCGGACGGCTGGCCCCCCACGATCTCCGCCAGCCGACCGTAGTAGTTCGTCGCGCTCATCCCGGAACCGCCAGCCATCCGCTCGGCCGCAAGACTGAAGAGGCTGAGCAGCGGGAGGATCGGCGGCGCGGATGTCTGCGGCCGCGTGAGCCACTGCGCCGTCCGGCCTCGGTGCAGAGAGAAGGCGTGGTTGGAGTCCAGGTCGGACGTGCGACTGACGACGGCGCTCAGACCCGCGACGACCTGGTCTGAGGTCAACCCAAGACGGCTAGCGATCGCAGCCAGAACGTCGTCCTCGAGATCGAGGTACACGGGTGCGGGCGCGCTCGTGATCGGAAAGACGACGTCGGCAATTACGTCATTCCATCGGTCATACTCGCGCCAGTCCGCGGCGGTACTCATCGCTCCTCCTGTCCGCGATCCCCTGCGCTGAATCATGTAGGTGACCACTGACATCGTTTCCCTGGGCCTGGGCCTGGGCCGCGGGGCATGCAGCCGCAATGGGATCACCCACCATCTCTCGCCCGTCAGGTCTGCAAGATCACCCGCTGTCGCACGCCGGCGGGAAGGTGGATCGCAAGGGATGTGACCTCCCTCCGATAGAGCCCAAGGGGAATGATCAACCGATGTACCTGGACTGTCATCGCGTCCGCTGACCGGAAGCCACGGTCTCCCGGATACACCGATCCGTTATCCGGGTCTGGACCCTGCATCAGGTTCGCGATCTCTAGCGAGTCAGGATCGACCATGTCGATACGGTGGCCGGCTCCCGCCAGCACGGCGGTCGACTGCGGACTCGGACCGCGCTCTCGCGTGCGGCCCGCATTCATCTCGACAAGGTCTACGTCCACCGACGCAGGATCCTGGTTGCGGAGCGCGAGGAGCAGCGAGTAGATGCGGTCCTGCTCCGACGCCGAGCCCCTCCACTCCGCGAGGACCGGCACGAGGCGATCCCAGGTTAGCCGTGCCGTCCTGTTGCGTATCGATGCGTCCAAACGCTTGTCGCGGGCATCGGGCTCAACCTCCTCCAGAAGCCGCTCGAGAGCCGCCTCGCCGGCCGAGGTCGGTCCGACCGCATCGCCGTAGACATGAGTCTGCGCGAGGACCCACCCGGGGCGCAGGACGTGGCTCTCGTTCTCGAGAGTGATGACCTGGCGCCGCGTGGGATTGAGCGCGGGATCGAGCAGGATCGATCGCCGCCACTCAGTGAGCGGGGTACCCGACTCGTCCAGCTCGCTGAGATCCCGGCGCATCGCGATCTCGTGATCGACATATTGCGTGTAGACGTCCAGCGTCTCCGGGTTCAGCCAGGCACGGAGCAGATCTGCGTAGCGCGCCTTGTACCCGAAAAAGCGCCCACGCTGCTGAACCGTGTCAGCGTTGCGCATCCCCGGCCCACGAGGCATGTAGGTGATGGCCAGGTTCTCGACGGTAAAGCCGCGATCTAGCTTGTTGCCCCCGATGACCACCCACCCGGGATGCCTGCCCCACTCGCCTGGTTGGATCTCGTGCCCGTCCTCGCTGTTGACGACGCGGACAGCCACCTCCGGCAGAAAGTGCTCCAGCGCGGCAAGGAGCTCGTCGAGCTCCACCTCTTTCCCGTCCACGAGGGTGCCGCCGGTCGACCCGAGATCCTCATAGGCCTCGACAAACATCTCGTTGCGGAGTTGCTGGCGCAGCACGGGGTCACCATCGAGAAGCGCGGTGTCGATCCGAGCGAGCAAGGCGTTGGTCCATGCGGCGTAGGAGTCGTGAAGGCCCTTACCCGACGAGGGGTGAATGAGCATCGACAGCGGGCGCGGAGTCCCACGCCGCTGCGCGACGAGCATCGCGAGCAGGAAGGTCGCCAGTGCCCGCTCCAGCGACTGTGGTGGCCGAACACCCTCCGTGTCGAGCGCAGCGTCGTCGCGGATGGGTCTGACGAACTGCCCTCGACGATCCACGAACAAGGCCTCGCCTCCGACATAGTCGGCACCCGCGCGCAGGACAGTCACTGTCCGCGGAGAGAGGGCGTCCGTCAGCGAGATGAGGAGGGGTGCCTGCGGCGTTGCCGTGTAGAGGACATAGGTGTGGTTCGGCGCTGCTTCGCGCACGAGCCGGATTGCTCGATAGGTCGAACTCTCGTCCCCGCGGCGCGCAGCGATGTTCAGCCCCGCCTGATCCGCCTCGTCGTCGACGAAGAGGGTCGGCACGGCACCAGCCTTCGCGGTGACCGCGGTGAGGAACTCCCCAGCGCGGCGAAGCGCGGCGTGGTTCTTCAGCACCACCGCGACAGTGGTCACTAGGTGCGGGGGACGCGGCACTCGTGTCCATCGATCCAACCGCCGCGCCACCCCGTCGGCGTCGGTGACTTCCGGACCGTTGATCGGCGACCACGCGGGAAGGCCCCCGTCACCCTGCATACCGAGGTCACGGAGCAATCGTTGGTACGTCTGGTCTCGCAAGTTCTTCTTGGTCCCGGCGAGCACGACCACCAGAGGGAAACCGTTGTCGCGTGCGGCCGCGATAAGGGCTGTGAAGGAGAGTGTCTTTCCGCTCTGGACTGCGCCGACGACCAGTTCAGCCTCCGCTGAGTCCTGGTTCCACACCGGCGGACCGCAACGGCCGAGCACACGGAGCGTCTCTGCGCGACTTCCGGCCTGCGCGTCCGGACCTAGACCAAAGCGCTGCAAGGTCGACTCGAGAGCAGGTCCCGCGACCGGCGACCAGCTTACGGTGCGATCTGACGGGTCAGTCACGAGTCGTTCCTCTCCGCCAGTGGGCCGTCGAGGATCTTGTTGAGCTCGGCAATGAAGAACCGCGGCTCACGGGAACCGCTCCGCTCTGCTTTGATCTGCGAGAGCGACACCGCGACGGCCAGGCGTAGGACCGGCTCGAGATCCATGCCGGGGAGGTAGGCGAAGGACTGCGTGAACCGATGTGCGCGATTGAGCGTGATCACCCAGTCCCCTGCGTCCTGGACGACCCGGAGCCAGTGACGTGTGTCCGCGGGATCGTCGATGACGCTGATGCGCAGCGACTCGCCCAGCAGGCTCCATTCGGTGTCCACGAGTGGCACAACCTGCTCAACGGCCGGCGACGGTGGCACCGCGACGGTCCCAGCGACTGGCTCCTCGTTCGGGTTGTCCGGGTCCCCGAGCGTCGTCTCCGCGGGATGTCGGCCGGACTGATCGCCCTCGGATCCGGTCCGAGCGCTCAGCTCGGTGGCACGAGCGACGGAGTCGACGATTCCACGGACCGTCGTCTGGACAATGCGGCCACGCTCGGTCGTCCGATAGTTGCGCGCCATCTTGAGCAACGGGAGTGGTTCAGCGTCAAGAGCGCCTTCCAGTCCATCGAGAAAGGCGGCCTCGTCGTCGTCGTCCCAGACTAGCGAGTCCTTCGTGTGCGTGACGTCGATCGCTGAGACGTCCAGCTCGCCGACCAGGCGCTGGGACTGGAACGAGTTGCCGGTGCCGAAGACTTGGTGAGGCTTGTAGCTGTCAGACGCGTCGCGCGCGGCTCCGCCGGCGCCTTGGACGACCTTTCCCCGATAGAGGAGCGCGAAGCCGGCCCCAGTGGTGTCGCCCTTCGCGAACAAGCCGGCCCACCCCGTCACCTGACGCCCGGAAGGAAGGTCGACGGCGATCGGCTTGCGCCACTCGAAGACCTCACCGTCGGGCTCGTTCCACCGGGGCGCCTTCAGGAGCTCCGGTGGCGTGTAGCGCAGGCGTACGCCTCCGACGACGATCTCGATACGGTCATCCGCCAAGAACACGCGGTAGATCGAGCTCAGATAGTCGCGGATCTTCCCGAGGGTTCGACCGGTTGGCGCTGGGTGGTTGAGGTCAGTGAGGACCAGGTTCGTCCCGTGCGCCGTGCTCGGCGCGGGAGTGGTCTCCAGCGGGATGGTCTCGGACCCGGATTCGACGATCTTAGGGATATCGAAGACGACCCGCCTCTGGACGTCTTCCCCGAGGGCCGTCGTGGTGACGACGAAGTGGCGCGCGTACCACGACGCTGCACTCTTCATCCCGATGCCGAACTGAGACAGCCCGCTGGCGTCCGCCGGCGGGGCAGCCGGCGTGAATGCTCGGCTGATGTCGTCCGCGTAGATGCCGGCGGCGGTGTCAGACACACGGATGAGACCGTGGGTGCGGTCGATGTCGATCTCGATGTGGAGTCGCGCGGGACGCCCCGAGGTGCGGCTCAGCGCTGCGTAGTTCGCGCGCCACGACTGGATGGCGTTGTCGACGAACTCGCCTATCGCGTACCACGGCTTGTAGTTCATCGAGGGGAACAGTGCGAGCATGCCGACGCCCGGCCTGACTGTGACACTCTGGACGTCGCTCATGCGCCTCCCCTCATTGGTCGTTTCCGCTTGGCCGAGCAGTGCCCTCATGCTCCTATCGGCCTCTGTGGCGGGCACTTCAGCACCTCGTGTTCGCGAATGATCCCCCGAGAGCCCGGCGGCTCGTCGCGGTTAGTGGTGAACACGGCCTGATCGTGGGTGTTCACGGGGCGGTATTCGGGGCAGGTCAGCAGGATACGGGCGCGGTAGTTGTTCTCGTTGCGGAACCCGCGGCCTATCGCTTGATGTTCTTGATCGTGGTGTTCGCGGCGCCGGTGAGGGCGTTGGGTAACGCCGGTGACGATCAGAACCTCGGTCGTGGGCCACCACGCGTCCAGCGTCGCGGCGAGGCGGTCGGTCGCGGGCATCGCGGCTGTCTTCGCGACGACGCGAAGGGTCTGCATTGAGCCTGCGGGCTGGTGCAGGCCGGCGGTCTTGAGCAACATGCGCACGTGCTCCATGGCGGCCCAGGCCCACACGAGCTGCCCGGTCGGATCGTTGATCGCAAAGACGTGCTCGAAGCTGTCCCAGGCCCGCGCTGACAAGGTATCGGCGGCACGTAGCAGCAGGCGCCGGCTCGACCACGCGGTCAGACGCTCGGCGGCGCCGGTCGCGGACCTACCTCGCACGTCGCTGCCTGCACGCGGTGAGTGTGTAGT
>JAEWEI010000080.1 GCA_023389545.1 Actinomycetes bacterium
GTGCAGCCACCAGCCCGCGAGCGCCCCGACGAGGACGAGCAGCAGCGGCGCCGCGACGAGCAGCCCGCCCCCGCTGCCCTGCTGCGGCAGGGCGCCCAGTAGCGGGACGGCCGGCATGGGGCCCGAGACCACATCGGCGGTGGAGAACGACGTGCCCGTCCCGACCCGGAAGCCGGGACCCACCAGCCACGCCAGCGCCCACAGCACCACGTTCGGCACGTAGGCCAGCTCAGCGAGGGCCAGTACCCCGCCCCCCACGACGTCCAGGTCGAGCACGCGGATGATGTCGTTGATCGTGGCGCGGCCCGCCAGCACCCACACCACGCTGACGGCGGCCGACGCCGCCACCATGGAGCACAGCGCGAGGATGCCCGCGGCGGCCCCGGTGCGGATCGGCGCGATGACCCGCGACCACAGCGGCCGGGTCAGGTCGCGCACCCGCGGCGCCTCGGGGCGCCGGGCGAGGCCTGTCGCCAGCCCGGTCGCCGAGACGGCCGCTCCCCCGATGACCGCCAGCGCGACGTCGGCGATGGTGGCGCGCATGACCAAGGCGAGCACGACCGTCACGGCCGTGTAGCCACCGATGCCCGCGACGAGGGACACGGTTGTCGCGTCCGCGGACCGGCGGGCGGACGCGTAGCAGGTGAACAGCGCGAGGCAGGTGATCCCGAGCGGCATGAGGCTGACGACGTTCCCGCCCAGGCCGAGCGGGACCCCGTGGCCGAGCAGCCACAACCCGGCGCCGACCTCGGTGGAGCGGGTCCAGGCCACGGAGGCGTTCGCCGGATCGGCGGAGGTGACGACGTAGGCCGTGACCGCCGGGAGCACCACCACGAGCAAGGAGAGCAGCGCGCCCTGCAGCCCGGCGAGGAGGCCGGGCAGCCACGCGGGCGACGGCGGGCCGTCGGGGCGGCGGGGCCCGGTCCTGTCGTCCTCGGTGAGGACGCGCGGCGGGCGCGCCCGGTCGAGGCGGTCGGTTCCAGACGGATCGGTCACCCGCATATCGTCCTCGCCCGGGGCGGGTGTGCCGCCTAGGCGGCGCGGCGCGCCGGGCAGGTCGTCATCGGCGGGCGCCCGTGGGCAGCCACCCGGACAGGTGCGGGCGGACGATCTCGGCGAGCGCGTCAGTCCACGCGCGCCGCGCATTTCCCCACGGCACGTAGGCGAAGCCGGCGCCGCCGGCGTGCTCGTAGGCCTCGCGGTTGAGCTGCTCGATCTCCTCGAGGGTCTCCAGGCAGTCGGACACGAAGCCGGGGCACACCACCTCGGTGCGCCGCGACCCGGCGGCGCCGATCGCCCGCACGGTGTCGATCGTCGCGGGCCCCAGCCACTCGGCCGGGCCGAACCGCGACTGGAACGTGAGCAGGCACGCGTCCGCGCCCAAGCCGAGCCGCTCGCGCACCGCCTCCGCTGTCCGCTCGCACTCGGCGAGGTACGGGTCGCCCGCGTCGGACATCGCCACGGGGATGCTGTGGAAGCTCAGCACCACCCGGTCGCCAGCGGCGGTATCGGGCCTGCCGATCTCCCGCCACCTCTCCTCGAGGGCTGAGCAGACCGCCGCCACGTACGCCGGGTGCTCGCCGAACGCCCGGACGGTGCGCAGCTCGGGGTGCCGCGGCAGCGCGGCCACGGCCAGGTGCGCGCGCTCCAGCACGGTCCCCGTCGCGGAGCCGGCGTACTGCGGGTACAGCGGCACGACGAGCACCCGCTCGTGGCCGTCGTCCACCAGCCGCGCGAGCACGTCGCCGATCGCCGGGTCGCCGTAGCGCATGGCGCCCGCCACCGTGACGCCGGACCCGAGGGCGGCCTGGAGGGCGGCGACCTGCGCCTGCGTGTGCACCAACAGCGGCGAGCCGTCCGGCGTCCACACCGTCCGGTACTTCGCCGCCGAGGCGCGCGGCCGGGAGCTGAGCACGCCGAGCTCGAGGATCGGGCGCCACAGCGCGGGGTGCATGGCCACGACCCGGCGGTCGGTGAGGAACTCGCGCAGGTAGGGCCGCACAGCGCGCGCCGTGGGGGCCGCGGGGGTGCCGAGGTTGACCAGGACGACGGCGGTCGTGGGATGCGGCTCGGACATGCTGGACGCGGCCTCCTCAGGCGGGTGTCCAGCGAGCGTATAGGGCCCTGACCTGCGCATTTGACGACGAATCGTCAGAACCGCGACGCCCCTGGGACGCCAACGGCGCCGCACCTCGGGGGATGCGGCGCCGTCGGGCGCGGACGTGCGGCGAAGCGCCGCTCACCGGGTCAGGAGAGCAGCTCCCGGGCAAGGGCCGCGGTCTCGCTCGGCGTCTTGCCGACCTTGACCCCGGCGGCCTCGAGGGCCTCCTTCTTGGCCTGAGCCGTGCCCGCCGAGCCGGAGACGATCGCCCCGGCGTGGCCCATGGTCTTGCCCTCGGGGGCCGTGAACCCGGCGACGTAGCCGACGACGGGCTTGGTCACGTGCTCGGCGATGTAGGCCGCGGCGCGCTCCTCGGCGTCGCCGCCGATCTCGCCGATCAGCACGATGACCTCGGTCTCGGGGTCTGCCTCGAACGCGGCGAGCGCGTCGATGTGCGTGGTGCCGATGATCGGGTCCCCGCCGATGCCGATGGCCGTGGAGAACCCGAGGTCCCGCAGCTCGTACATCATCTGGTAGGTCAGCGTGCCCGACTTCGACACCAGCCCGATCTTGCCGGGGCCCGTGATGTCGGCCGGGATGATGCCGACGTTGGACTTCCCGGGGCTGATCAGGCCGGGGCAGTTGGGGCCGATGAGCCGCACGCCCTTGTCCTGCGCGTACGCGAAGAACTCGGCGGTGTCGGCCACGGGGATGCCCTCGGTGATGATGACGGCCAGCGGGATGCCCGCGTCGACCGCCTCGAGCACGGCGCCCTTGGTATGCGCCGGCGGCACGAAGATGACGGACACGTCAGCGCCGGTCTCCTTCATCGCCTCCTCGACGGTGCCGAACACAGGCACGTCCACAGTGCCGTCGCCCTGCGGGAACGTCACGGACGTGCCGGCCTTGCGCGGGTTCACGCCGCCGACCACGTTCGTGCCGCTGGCCAGCATGCGGGTCGTGTGCTTCTGGCCCTCGGAGCCCGTCATGCCCTGGACGATGACCTTGGATGACTCGGTCAGGAAGATCGCCATGTCAGTTGTTCTCTCGTCTCTGCGTGATCGGGCTCAGGCGGCGGTGTGGGCGAGCTCGGCGGCCTTGTCCGCTCCGCCGTCCATCGTGTCGGCGAGCGTGACGAGGGGGTGCGCGGCCTCGGCGAGGATCGCGCGGCCCTCCAGGACGTTGTTGCCGTCGAGGCGCACCACGAGCGGCTTGGTGGCCGCGTCGCCCAGGATCTGCAGCGCGGAGACGATGCCGTTGGCCACCGCGTCGCAGGCCGTGATGCCGCCGAAGACGTTGACGAAGACCGACTTGACCTGCGGGTCGGACAGGATGATGTCGAGCCCCGCGGCCATGACCTCGGCCGAGGCGCCGCCGCCGATGTCGAGGAAGTTCGCGGGCTTGACCCCGCCGTGCCCCTCGCCGGCGTACGCGACGACATCGAGCGTGCTCATGACCAGCCCGGCGCCGTTGCCGATGATCCCGACCTCGCCGTCGAGCTTGACGTAGTTGAGGTCCTTCTCCTTGGCGCGCGCCTCGAGCGGGTCGGCTGCGGCGGCGTCCTCGAGCGCGGCATGGCCGGCGTGCCGGAAGTCGGCGTTCTCGTCGAGGGTGACCTTGCCGTCGAGCGCGACGATCGTGCCGTCGGCCGTCTTGACCAGCGGGTTCACCTCGACGAGCGTGGCGTCCTCGCCCTGGTAGACGTCCCACAGCCGCTGCAGCACCTCGGCCACCTGAGGCGCCACCTCGGCGGCGAAGCCTGCTGCGGCCACGATCTCCGCGGCCTTCTCGGCGTCGATCCCGACGCGCGGGTCGACGGCCACCTTGGCGAGCGCCTCGGGGCGCTCGACCGCGAGCTGCTCGATCTCCATGCCGCCCTCGACGCTGGCCATGGCCAGGTAGCGGCGCTCCGACCGGTCGAGCAGCAGCGAGAAGTAGTACTCCTCGGCGATGTCCGCGCCCGCGGCGATCATCACGCGGTGGACGGTGTGGCCCTTGATGTCCATGCCGAGGATCTCGCCGGCCTTCTCGGCCGCCTCGTCGGCGGAGCGAGCGATCTTCACGCCGCCCGCCTTGCCGCGGCCACCGGTCTTGACCTGCGCCTTGACCACGACGACGCCGGGCTTGCCGTCGAGCAGCCGCTCCGCTGCCGCGCGGGCCTCATCCGGTGTGGTGGCGACGATGCCGCCCAGCACGGGAACGCCGTGCTTCTCGAAGATGTCACGTGCCTGGTACTCGAACAGGTCCACCTGGCTCTGGTCCTTCCGTCGACCCGCATGCGCGGCCTGGCTGGCCACGGCGCCCTGCCTGATGCTAGCCGCGCGACGACTTTATCTTCACATCGAGAGATGTCGGCTCGGACACACAGCGGCCGCGAGCCCGCACGGCCTCTACGCTGCGCCTCGATCCGCTCCTCGGCCCCGACGGCCCCCGTCCCGCCGATTCTGCGGCGGCGCTAGAGCTTGGTGACGGGCGAGAACCGCAGCAGCAGGCGCTTGGTCCCCTCGGAGCCGAAGTCGACCTTCGCGACGGCGTTCGGGCCGGCGCCCTCGAGCCCGACGACTGTCCCCAGCCCGTAGGCGTCATGCGTCACCTTGTCCCCCACCGACAGGTCGGGGATCGCGGCGTCGGGGCGCGGAGTCGCGGAGCCGAACGTCGCGCCCGTGCCTCCCGACGCGGGAGCCGTGCGCCGCTTGGCCTCCGAGCCGCCCGAGCGGAAGCCGCCCGACTGTCCGCGCGAGCCGAAGCCGCCCGATCCGGTGGAGTACCCGCCGGGGGTGCGCAGTCGGTCCATGCTGGACTCGCGCCGACGCCAGTCGACCAACTCGTCCGGCAGCTCGTCGAGGAAGCGCGACGCGGGGAACTCGTTCGGCACGCCCCATGCGGTGCGCACCGCGGCGCGCGACACGTACAGCCGCTCGCGCGCGCGGGTGAGCCCCACGTAGGCGAGCCGCCGCTCCTCGGCGAGCTGGTCGGAGTCGGCCAGCGAGCGCATGTGCGGGAACGTGCCGTCCTCCATGCCGGTGAGGAAGACGACGGGGAACTCCAGGCCCTTCGCGGTGTGCAGCGTCATGAGCGTGACCACGCCCTGGTCGGCGGCGCGCTGGTGCTCGTCCGCGTCGTCGCCGTCCTGCGCGGGGATCTGGTCGGAGTCCGCGACGAGCGAGACGCGCTCCAGGAAGTCCGCGAGGTTGCCCTCGGGCTCGGCCTGCTCGAACTCGGCGGCCACGGCGTGCAGCTCGGCGAGGTTCTCCACGCGGGAGGCGTCCTGCGGGTCCTCGGAGGCGCGCAGCTCGGCCAGGTATCCGGTGCGGTCCAGCACGGCGCCCAGCACCTCGGCGGGCCCGGCGGACTCGGCGAGGCTCCGCAGGTCGGACATCATCGAGGCGAACGCGCGCATGCCGGTGATCGCGCGCGTGCCCAGCCCGGGCACGTCGTCGAG
>JAEWEI010000117.1 GCA_023389545.1 Actinomycetes bacterium
TTCCAGGAGACCTCCGCGCGCAGCGCCACCCAGGACGCCGAGCTCGCAGCCGTCACCACCCTCAGCCCGTTCTTCTTCGACGTGCTGCACGCAGACGGCCGCGACCTCCTCGACGCGCCGCTGCTCGAACGCCTCGCCGTGCTCGACGCCGTCGCCCGCGGGCACGTCGTCGAGCGGATCGTCACCGACGACGCCGACGCGGCGCAGGCCGCCTTCGCCCGCTGGGTGGCCGCCGGCCAAGAGGGCGCCCTCGTCAAAGACGCCGCCGCGCCCTACGAGGCGGGCCGACGCGGCTCCGCCTGGGTCAAGGTCAAACCCCGGCACACCCTCGACCTCGTGGTGCTCGCCGTCGAGCGCGGCTCCGGGCGGCGCGAGGGGCTGCTGTCGAACATCCACCTCGGCGCCCGCGACCCTGAGGGCGGATTCGTCATGCTCGGCAAGACGTTCAAGGGCATGACCGACGAGATGCTCGCGTGGCAGACCCAGCGCTTCCGCGAGCTCGAGGTCGCCGACGACGGCTGGACCGTCACAGTCCGGCCAGAGCAGGTGGTGGAGATCGCCTTCGACGGGGTGCAGCGGTCCACCCGCTACCCCGGCGGGCTCGCGCTGCGGTTCGCCCGGGTGCTGCGCTACCGCGACGACAAGACCGCCGCCCAGGCCGACACCGTGGACATGGTCCGGGCCGTGGCGGCCTGGGTCTGAGCGGTGTCGGGCTGGACGGCGGGTGAGGTCAGGCCTGATCAGGCCTGGGCGGCGACCACGGGGTCGGACTCCTCGCCGCGGACGGCGGTGTCGACGAGCCGGTCGACCTCCGTCTCGTCGAGCGACAGGGACAGGGCCAGTTCCGCGAGGACCGGCTGGCGGGCGGTCTGGAGCATCTCCTTCTCGCCTGTGGACAGCCCTCGCTCCTCCTGGCGGCGGGTGAGGTCGCGGACCACCTCGGCGGTCATGTTCAGCTCGCCGACGCGGAGCTTCTCCTGGTTGGCCTTGAAGCGCCGCGACCAGTTCTCCTCCTGCTCGCCCGAGGGCGCCCGCAGGACGGCGAGCAGCTCGTGCGCCTGCGACTCCGCGTACACCGGCCGGAGGCCGACCTCCTCGGCGGTGTCGAGCGGCACGGCGACCTCGAGGCTGGTCTGGTGCACCTGGAGGTGCACGTACCGCCGGCTCGTCCCGTTGATCGTGCGGTCGACCATCTGCGTGATCGTGGCGGGCCCATGGTGAGGGTGGATGACTGTCTGACCCTCAGAGAACTGCATCCTGATGCTGTGTCCTTCGCTTGCGATCGGCACCGCACCCGATCGCGCTGGGGCTGAGCCCCAGGGCGCATGATCGCCCCGTCGTCCACGCCGAGCACGACTGCTGGGGCGGTGCGTGGCAGGGACGTCGGGAGCACAGAGGTCAGCCCGACCATGCGGATGGGGGGGCTTCGCTCTGCGAGCCGGTCTTCCCATTGTCCCACCGGACCCTGCACGTCGGGGCAGGGGTTCCGTCACCCGGGCGCGCCGCTCAGGCCTCAGGCGCCACTGGGAACGAGCCGCAGGGTCACCGCGGCGGCGTCGGGGCCCGTCACGGTGCCGACGATCGCGGGGCCGAACTCGTCGTATTTCTCGTGGTAGGCGGCGGTGATGGCCGTGGCCTCGTCGGGCGCGGCGTCCTCGAAGACGACGTCCCGCTCGACCCCGCCCGACCGGATGCGACCGGCGCCACTCGCCTTGGCCCGGCGGTACCAGCCGTTGTCCGGCCCGTAGGCCGATCGGACGTAGATGTCATCCCCGACGCGCACGTCCCACATGGTCACGTACGGCCGCAGGGTCCCGTCCGGGCGCCTCGACGCCAGGTGCATGAGCTCCGCGCCGCCGATCCTCGACAGCTCGTCCTCGGTCCAGCCCGCCATCGCGCCCTCCCGTCCGCCCCGCCTCGCTGGCCCGCCGCCGGTCAGGCGTCGTACTGCGCGTCGGTGACCGCCTCGCCCCACTCGGTGTCCGGGCCGCCATCCGGGGCTCCGACCTCCCACATCGCCAAGTGCGTCATGAACGCGCCGGGCGCCGCGCCGTGCCAGTGCCACTCCCCCGGCGGCGTCCACACCGTCTGACCGGGGCGCACCTCCAGCACCGCGCCGTCGCGGGTCCCCATCCGGGCGACACCCTCGGTGACGTGCAATGTCTGGCCGTTCGCGTGCCGGTGCCAGTGGGTGCGGGCGCCGGGGGTGAAGTGCACGGCGTTGACCCGCAGCCGGGACGGGTCGGGCGGCACCGCCACCACGTCGATCCAGACCTGGCCGGTGAACCACTCGGCAGGGCCGAGCGCGGTGGGCGCCTCGGGGGCGGTGAGCAGGATCTGCATGCGGCTGCGCTCCTCATCGGACGCTCCGCGGGGGCGGCGCCCCGCGGTCGCCCTCCCACTGTGCGACCCGGTGGGCCGACCGGCAACGCGGCGGCCCGCCGCCTTCACCGGTCCCCATGCGAAGACCGGACGGTCCTGCCCGACAGGGGTGGGGCAGGACCGTCCGGCCGTCTGGGCCGCGCCCGAACGCGGGCGCGGAGTCACGCTGACCGCGGGCGTCAGACCCGCACTGCGCCCTGCCACACGGCCTCGAACGGCGCGCGGCCGGCGACGCGGCCCTCGATGCCCGCCGTGACGAAGCTCTTCGCCCGGGCGACGGCCTCTCCCACGTCGACGCCCTTGGCGAGCTCGGCCGTGATGGCGGCGGCGAGCGTGCAGCCGGCGCCGGAGACCCGCTCCTGGCCGATCTTGGGCGTGGACAGGATCGTCGCGTCGTCCCCGTCGACCAGCACGTCCACGGCATCGTCGCCAGGCAGATCGACCCCGCCCTTCGCGACGACGTAGCGGGGGCCCAGGTCCCGGATGCGGCGGGCGGCCTCGGTGAGCTGCTCGACCGTCTCGATGACGTCCATGCCGGAGAGCGTGCGGGCCTCGAAGAGGTTCGGAGTGACGACTGTCGCCAGCGGCAGCACCTGCTCGCGCAGGGCGTTGTCGGTGTCGAGCGCGGCGCCGGGCTCCTGGCCCTTGCAGATCAGCACCGGGTCGAGCACCACGTGCCGCCACGGCTGGCGGCGCAGGCCCTCGGCGACCACGTCGATGGTGGCGGGCGTCCCGAGCATGCCGATCTTGACGACGTCCAGCGCGTACGCGGCGGTGGCCGCCTCCATCTGGGCGGCGATGACGTCGGACGGCACGGGGAAGAACCGGTGGCCCCAGCCGTTCGCGGGGTCGAACGAGACGATGCACGTCACCGTCCCCAGCCCGAAGACCCCCAGCTCCTGGAAGGTCTTCAAGTCCACCTGGAGGCCGGCGCCGCCGGTGGCCTCCGATCCGGCGATGACGTACGCAAGGTCGACCACGTCAGTGCTCCTCTGGATGTCCGCGT
>JAEWEI010000154.1 GCA_023389545.1 Actinomycetes bacterium
TGGCAGAAGGTCGTGCTGGGGCAGACCTCGATCGAGGAGATCTTGCGCGTCGTCGCGTGAGCGTCCGGTTTGTCTCTCAAGCGCGTGCGCCGCGCAGCCGATGACTCAGCAGAGCGTCACGTCAGTCGCCGTCAGGTGCGTCCGGCACCCGGTGCGCCAGTCGTGCCCAGATGTGGAGGCCTCCCGTGAGTGACCCGTACCAGAGCCCGGCGGCGCGCCCGTCGCATCAGCAGCAGCCGCCGCCGTACTCGCCCCCGGGCGCGCCTCCGGTCGGGTTGCCGCAGTACGTCCCCCAGCCGGCTTACGGCGCCCCTGCGCCACTGGCCGCGCCCGCGCCCACCGCGCCCGCGCCCACCGCGCCCGCGGCGCCCCCGGCGCCCGCACAACCCGCCACACGGGTCGCACCCGCGCGGGTCGGGATGTCCCAAGGGCCCACCGCGGACGACCTGTCGCTCGACGCCGTGCTGATCGAGATGATCGCGCAGAACGCCTCGGACCTGCACCTGACCACCGGGGCGCCGCCCATGGTCCGCATGTCGGGGTCGTTGCGCCCGCTGGGCGGGTTCCCCACGCTGAGCGGAGAGTCGCTGCAGCGCACGATCTACTCGATCTTGACCCAGAAGCAGCGGGAGAAGTTCGAGGCAGACCTCGAGCTGGACTTCGCGTACGCGGTGCGGGGGCACGCGCGGTTCCGCGTCAACCTCTACCAGCAGCGCGACTCGGTCGGGGCGGCGTTCCGTGTCATCCCGTATGAGATCAAGCCGCTCGAGGATCTGGGCGTCCCGCCGATCGTCGGCAACTTCGCGAACCTGCCCCGCGGCCTGGTGCTCGTCACAGGCCCGACGGGCTCGGGCAAGTCGACGACGCTCGCCTCCATCGTCGACCTCGCGAACCGGACCCGCGAGGACCACATCATGACGGTCGAGGACCCGATCGAGTTCCTCCACCGGCACAAGAAGTCGTTGATCAACCAGCGCGAGGTCGGCACGGACACCCACTCGTTCGCGAACGCGCTCAAGCACGTGCTGCGGCAGGACCCGGACATCATCCTCGTCGGCGAGATGCGGGACTTGGAGACCATCTCGGTGGCGCTCACCGCAGCCGAGACCGGCCACTTGGTCTTCGCCACGCTGCACACGCAGGACGCGGCGCAGACGATCGACCGCGTGATCGACGTCTTCCCCTCACATCAGCAGGCGCAGGTGCGCACCCAGCTCGCCGGCGCGATCCAGGGCGTGGTCAGCCAGACGCTGTGCAAGCGCGCGGACGGGCCAGGGCGCGTGGTGGCCACCGAGGTGATGGTCGCGACGCCCGCGATCCGGAACCTGATCCGGGAGGGCAAGACGCACCAGATCTACTCCGCGATGCAGGCCGGCGCGCAGCAGGGCATGCACACGATGGACCAGCAGCTGGCCGAGCTGGTCAAGGCCGGGCGCATCACGCACGAGACCGGCATCGAGAAGTGCCACCACATCGAGGACTTCAACCGCCTCACGGGCCGGCTGGGCGGCGGGCAGGGCCTGGCCGCGATGGGCGGCCCGAACTACGGCATGCAGGGGATCTGATGGCTGCGACGAAGACCTTCGAGTACGCGGTCCGCGACCGGTCCGGCAAGCTCGTCAAGGGGCGCATCGAGGCGCCCAACCAGGCGGCGGTGGCCAACCGGCTCCGCGGCCTCGGCTTGGCGACGGTGTCGATCACCGAGGTGCAGACGACGGGGCTCAAGCAGGAGATCTCGATCGGCTCGTTCGGCAAGACGAAGGTCAAGCTCAAGGACCTGGCCATCATGTCCCGGCAGATGGCGACGATGACCTCTGCCGGCTTGTCGTTGCTGCGGACGCTGGCAATCCTGGCGGACCAGACCGAGAACCCGGCGCTGGCGAAGACGCTCGCCCAGGTGCGCAACGAGGTCGAGACGGGCCGGTCGTTGTCGAGCGGCCTCGCCCGGCACCCGGATGTCTTCCCGCCGCTGATGGTCAACATGATCCGGGCGGGGGAGACCGGCGGGTTCCTCGAGAAGTCGTTGTTGTCGGTGGCCGACAACTACGAGGCCGAGGTCAAGCTGCGGGCGAAGATCAAATCGGCGATGACGTACCCCGTCATGGTGCTGTGCATGGCGATCGTCGCCGTGGTCGCCATGCTGCTGTTCATCGTGCCGGTGTTCGACGAGATGTTCGCGGGGCTCGGCGGAACGCTGCCGCTGCCCACGCTGATGCTGGTCTACATGGCCGACATCATGAAGTGGCTGGCGCCCGTGTTGGCAGTCGTCGCCATCGCGTTCGCCGCGTGGTGGGGAAAGCACAAGAACGACGAGGGAATCCGTTCCCGAATGGACCCCCTCAAGCTCAAGGCGCCGATCTTCGGGCCATTGTTCCAGAAGGTCGCCATTGCACGTTTCGCCCGAAACTTCGGAACGATGCTCGGCGCTGGCGTTCCCATTCTCCAGGCTCTCGACATCGTGGGCGGGACGAGTGGCAACTGGGTCGTGGAGCAGGCGGTGAAGTCGGTGCAGGAATCCGTCCGCACCGGGAACTCCCTGTCTGGGCCGCTCGGCGAGCACCCGGTGTTCCCCCCGATGGTGGTGCAGATGCTCGCCGTCGGCGAGGACGCCGGCTCGATGGAGACCATGCTCGACAAGGTGTCGGAGTTCTACGACCAAGAGGTCGAGGCCACCACCGAGCAGCTGACCTCGCTCATCGAGCCGCTCATGATCGCGTTTATCGGCGTCATCATCGGCGGCATGATCATCGCCCTCTATCTGCCGATTTTCAACGTCTTCGACCTGATCGAGTAGACAATTCGGACGCCTTCGATCCGCCGATGGAGTGAAACCAGGAAATCAGCGGCGAACGCGCTCAAGTCCCCGCGAGACACCTCCGATGAACATCGTGCAGGACCTGATCCGGGCTCGCCCGGTCTGAAGAAGAGAATCCACGACCCTCCACTCGAACGGGAGCATCACCATGATGGCTCGTCTGCAGAAGTCCATCCAGGAGAAGGACAACGACAAGGGCTTCACCCTCGTCGAGCTTCTCGTCGTCATCATCATCATCGGCATCCTCTCCGCGATCGCGGTGCCGGTGTACCTCAACCAGCAGGCCAAGGCCAAGGACTCCGCGGCGAAGGCCGACCTGGGGAACCTGAAGGTCGCCGTGGCGAGCTACCTGGTCGACCACCCGGACGCCGACGAGGTCGGGATTGACGAGCTCGATGAGTTCACGCCGACCGCGGGCGTCACGATCCTGAGCGACCCCATCACGATCAACAACGGCACCTTCTCGCTGCAGGCCGAGTCGGCCTCGGGGAAGACCTTCTCGTCGACTGCCAACGGTGGCATCACGGAGGACGGCGCGGCCGGCGGCGGCAGCAACCCGTGATCTAGGCAGCACCCCGAGGGCGCAAGCCCTTGACGGTGGTGGGGTGTCGCGCGCAGGCGCGGCACCCCACCAGCACGTCCCATCTCCCCATCGCGAAGGAGCACCGTGCACCTGAAGCCGGAGAACCGCGACGACGCCGGGATTGGCCTGGTCGAGATCGTCGTGTCGATGCTCCTGTTCGCGCTCCTCATGGCCACCGCGGCTCCGCTCTTCGTCGGCTCGGTGCGGTCCTCCGCC
>JAEWEI010000172.1 GCA_023389545.1 Actinomycetes bacterium
GCTTCCAGCCGAATGAGACGGGCATCCGCCTCGAGCTGCACTCCGACCCGATCGTCCTCGCCACCGGCCTCACCGCGGACGCGACGGGCACTGTCCGGACCACGGTGACGCTCCCGGCCAACACGCCTGCGGGCAACCACCACCTCGTGGTGATCGCCGCCGATGGGCGCCAGGTCGCGTTCCCGGTGACGGTCGCCGCCGCGCTGCCGGTCTGTGTCGCGCGCGTGGTCTCCGGCGGCACGCTCACGTGGGGCGTCAAGAGCGACTTCCGCGACTACATCACGGGGAGCATCGCGCACGGCTCGATCGCCGCCACCGGCGTCTCCGGCTCCGGGCCGTGGACCTGGGGCGGCGGCAGCGGCACGTTCAACACGAACGACGGCGTGGGCCGTGCGGCCTTCGCCGGGTCGGTGCGGTTCAGCGGCCACGGGGGCGTGCTCGACGTGACCATCTCGAACCCGCGGGTGCAGGTGAACAGCTCGACGTCCGCGACCCTCGTGGCGGATGTGCGCACGGCGGAGAAGTCCTACTCGGGCATCGCGGTGGCGACGCTGCGCCTTGGCGACGGCACGGCCTCCCGCTCGGGCGACAAGCTGACGTGGCAGGGCGTCCCCGCGACTCTCGCCGCGGCGGCGGCCCCGGCGTTCGAGGGCTTCTACAGCGCGGGCTCGGCGCTGGACCCGGTGACCTTCACGTTGCCGCTGGGCGCCGAGACGGACTGCACGAGCGCATCGGGCGCGACTCTCGCGAAGTACGGCAAGGGCGGGGTGCTGGCCACCACGGGCGGCGACCTCGATGCCGCCGCTTACGGCCTGCTGCTGGTCGCCTTCGGTGGCGTGCTGCTGCTGGTGCGGCGCCGGGCGCGGACGGCCCCGGTGGAGGCCCGCATCGAGGGCTGACCTCGGGCGTCATCACCCAGGGAACGGCGCTGATCGGTCGAGCTATTGGACGGTCGGCGCCGTTCTCGGCATGTGGCGGAACGCATCGCCGCGAATTCACTCGCGAAAGCGCCTTCTTTCGACATTTGCCGCTATCGAACTAGAATCGGGACGAATCACTCGACGACAGCCGCTCGACGACGAGGTCGGGAAGGGTGTGTGATGCGCCGACGAGAAGTGCCCGCCGTGCCGCCCGGCGTGGACCCCTCCATCCTCGCGGCCAGCCTGCGCTCCGCCCACGAGGCGTTCGTGACCACTGGCGCCCTCGAGCATGCCGTGCGCCCCGTCGTGGCGAGCTCGTGGCGGCGCAGCGCGCGCAACGGCGTGAACCCGGAGCAGCCGTTGGCTCCCGTCGACCTCACCAGCGCTGAACTGGTCGCCTATCGCCGCGACCACCCGCTGGCGGCCGCCATGCCCGCGGTGCGCAGGCTGCTCGTGGACGGGGCGGTGGGCGACGGGATCGTCACTGCCCTGACGGATGACGTGGGGCGGCTGCTGTGGGTCGAGGGCGACGGCAAGGTGCGCAAGGCCGTCGACCGCGTGGGGTTCGTGGAAGGGGCCTCGTGGGGTGAGGAATACGCCGGGACGAATGCGCCGGGAACGGCCATCGCGGCGCGGCGCGCGTTGCAGGTGTTCTCCGCCGAGCACTTCACGCGCTCGGTGCAGCCCTGGAGCTGCTCGGCGGTCCCGGTGCGTGATCACGCGACGCGGCGGGTCTTGGGAGTTCTCGACGTCACGGGCGGCGACCATGTCGCGTCGGGCCTCATGCTCTCCCTGGTGCGCGCGACGGTGATGGCCGTCGAGCTCGAGCTGGCCGCCGCGACGGGCGCGCTGCGGATCGGCGCCGGGGAGCAGGACCCGCGGGCCGGCATCGGGCCGCGCGCCCCAGGCACGGCACGGCTCGAGGTGCTGGGACAGAACGCGGGCATCCTGCACGGCCCGGATCCGGGCGTCACCAAGAGCCTGAGCCTGCGCCATGCGGAGCTGCTGCTCCTGCTCGCCGCGAACCCGCGTGGGCTCAGCGGCGACGAGCTGGCGGTGCACCTGCACCAGGATCACCTGAGCGATGTGACGGTGCGGGCGGAGGTGTGGCGCCTGCGGCGGGCGGTGGGGCCGTTGCTGGGCGAGTCGCGCCCGTACCGGTTGGCGGTGCCGCTGTACACGGATGCTGACGCGGTCCGGACGGCGCTCGCGTCGGGTGACGTGATAGGCGCCCTGGCGAGTTATCCCGGGCCGATGCTGGTGCGCTCGCGCGCGCCGGGGGTGGAGCGGCTGCGCGCCGAGTTGAGCGCCGAGCTGCGCGCCTCGGTGCTCGCGTCCCAGGACCCTTGCGCGCTGGAGCGGTGGGTGGCGACGGACGAGGGCGCGGAGGACTGGCAGGCGTGGCAGGCCTTGGCGCGCCTGTCGACCACCGGGTCGCCGCGGTGGGCCCGGGCGCACGGCCGGCTTGACCTGCTCTCTCGTGAGCTCGGTGTGGGCCCTGCGCGGCACTTGCGCCGGTGACGCGGCGCCCTCTGCTGCCTGTGGACAAGCTGGGGAGAATTCCCTTCAGATCGGTCGGAAAGTGCAACGCGGCTGCAACGTGGAGGCCCTTACGGTGTTTCTACCGGCTTGACCCGCCGCGGAGATCCAGGTCGTGGGGGTCTCCGACTCCGGCCGAGGGGCTCGTCTCCTGGGTTGGACCGCCGGGGTGCCGCACGCCCGGGGGGAGACGTGCGGCACCCTGAGCGGACTGCGGGCAGGCCGGGCCAACGTGATCGCGATGTGCCGCCCCCTGCCCTGCGCCGGGGGGCGGGGAATAGGGTGCGCGCATGACGACGCCTCCACTGCCTGAGCTCCCCGATTCCGCGCCGATCGTCCCTGACACGAAGGACTGGACGTTCGTGCTGGAGGCGGGCTGTGAGGAGTGCGGGTTCCGCGCCGACGACGTCCCGCCGGCAGCTCTCGGCGGCACGGTGCGGGATCTGACGCCGCGGTGGGTGGCGGCGCTGCACCGCCCTGACGTGCGGGTTCGCCCCGATCCGGGCACGTGGTCGGTGCTCGAGTACGGCGCGCACGTGCGCGATGTGCACCTGCTCTTCGCGGAGCGGCTGCGCCGGATGCTCGATGAGGACGATCCGCGCTTCGACAACTGGGACCAGGACGCGACGGCCGTGGAGCAGCGGTACGACTTGCAGGATCCCGCCGTGGTGGCGGACGAGCTGGCGGACGCCGCGGAGGCGTTCGCGGCGCTGCTCGACGGGGTGCGCGTGGAAGACCTGGAGCGGCCGGGTCTCCGGTCCAACGGCTCGGCCTTCACGGTGCGCACTCTGGGGCAGTACTACTTGCACGACGTGGTCCACCACCTGCACGACGTGCGGGGCTGAGTTCACGCTAGTTATCCACAGGCTCTGTCCACACCTGTGTGCACAGAGTGCGCCCTCAGGCGCGCGAGCCTGTGGACGCACCGGTGGACGGCCGTCCTGAACACGGTTCGACCCACGGCGCACACGGCGTGGAAACCTCCCGGCAGCATCGCCTCGCTAGCGTCCGCCGCATGCTCACCCTCGTCCCCGGCGTGGCGGGCAGGCCGGTGCTCGGCCTGCCACACGGCCTCGACGTGCTCGCCCTCGCCACGGCCTGGTTCCCCGGAGCGTTCTGGGAGCGGCCCCCCGTCACCGCCGCGCAGGCGCGCCGCGCCGCCCGGCCCATGACCGGGGCGCGGTTCCGCGGGTTGGCGGCTGACGCCGCTGCCGAGCCCGGGGCGCTACGCCTCACGGACGGCGCGCTGCTGTGGGGCCCCCATGAGCTCGAGGCCCCGATCTCCGCGCTCGGGGGGCACGGGGCGACGGGCCGGGTGCTGGACGGGTACGAGCTGGACTCTGCCGATGAGCTGCCGCCGCCCGAGGTGGTGCGGTGGCTCACCGCCGCCGCCCGGCATGCCGGGGGAGCGGTCGTCGCCCCGGACCGGTCCACGATCTCCACGTACGACGCGGCGATGGCCGTCGACCTCACGTTGTGGTCGGCGGTGGCGCTGCCGTTGGACGCTCTCGTGCGGCTGGTGCGCCCGCGGCTGCCCGGCGCGCGGGTCAGCACCTCGGCCTCCGGGCCCGTCGCCGCCGGGGTCCCGGTTGTCGGTGGATCGGCCGCGACCCCGTACGAGCTGGTCGCACGGTTCGAGTACGACGGGGAGGTGCGGCTGCGGTTCGGCCGGTCGGAGGGCCCGGTGGTGCTCGACTCCATGGGCTGGCGCGACCACGGACCGTTCGCGTACGCGGTGAGCTGGGCGCCGCCGGATCCCGAGGAGCTCCACATCCCGCATCCGACGACGTCGCACCTGATCGCCCGCGGAAGGGTGGCGCCCGTGGTCGCGCGGGTCGTGGCCGCGCTGCTGCCGGCGACGGGCGGCGTGGTGGTGGACGACGGGGGATTCTTGGTCGGTCCGGCTGAGTTGGGCGTGCGGGCGCAGGGCGCGGGGCGCTGAGGGGACCTCCGGGTGCGCGCCCGTGGTGCGTGGGGTCCCCTCAGGCGGCGGTTATCCACAGTTTCTGTCCACAGCCCTGTGTTCTCCGCGTAGATCTGCGGGTCAAGTTGTGGACTGGCCGGTGGGCGGCTCGGTGGACAACAACTCCAGATCCACCGATACCGCGAGGTCGGAGCCCGCGCCCTCGGTGAAGATCACGCCCCGCAGAGGTGGCACATCCGCATAATCGCGGCCCCACCCGAGGACGACATGCCGATCGCCCACGAACAGGTCGTTGGTGGGGTCCACCTCCACCCATCCGGCGCCGGGCGCCCAGGCGGACACCCATGCGTGCGACGCGTCAGCTCCCCGCACCTTGGGGCGGCCCGGTGGGGGCGACGTCTCCAGGTAGCCGCTCGTGTACCGCGCAGGCAGGCCGTGCACACGCAGCGCCGCGATCATCAGATGGGCGAAGTCCTGGCACACGCCCGCACGCTGGGCCAGCACCTCGGCCTGCGTGGCGCCCACAGTCGTGGAGCCCGGACGATAGGCGAGCTCCGTGCGGATGCGATGCGCGAGGTCCGCCAGGACATCGCCCAGGGGGCGCCCCGGAGTGAACGTGGGCGCCGACCATGCCCGCGCCTCGGCGGACAGCGCGACATGGCGCGACGGCAGCAGGGCCTCGCGGAGCGCCAGCGGCCGGGCGTCTCCGTGCCCCTCAGACAGCGCGCCCTCAGAGAGTGCGCCCTCAGAGAGTGCGCCCCCAGGCCCCGGTGCGCCCGCCAGAGCCGCCCGGGCCGCCCTGGCGGCATCCTCCCAGCCGACATCGGGCAGGCTCGCGACGGTGGCCGCCGTCCGGGAGACCGCCACAGTCGAGAGGGCTGTGACCACGAGCTCGCGGTGCGGGCTCGTCACAGCGAAGTACGTCGATCCGTTGCCGAAGTAGTCGGTGTGCGCCTCGGTGTCCGACGGCGCAGGGTCCACAGTGACTGTGGAGTCGAGCAGGCGCTGATCGGGAAGGTCGCGGGGGACCAGCATGGTGCGCCCGTACGAGCGCGTCACCGGTGCGGTGTACCGGTAGGTGGTGCGGTGCGACACCGCGTAGGTGCGCGTGGGGCGGGGGGTGCTCATCGGCCGGGCTCCGGGGCGTCGTCGTCGACGCGGCTCGTGCCCGCGGCCCCGCTCGCGCCCCATACCTCGTCGAATGCGCGGCTCGGCGTCGGAGGGACGAAGTACACCCGCGCGATCTCGTCGGCGACGGCACCCAGCCGCCAGCGCAGCGACTCGAGCGCGTCAGCAAGCCGGTTGCGGCGCCCGTCGTCCGAGTCCAGGGCCACGGCCACGGTGTCCAACTCCGTGAGCAGGCC
>JAEWEI010000250.1 GCA_023389545.1 Actinomycetes bacterium
CTCCGAGGTCGGGAGCACCGGGCACCGGCTGTGGGCGCCCGCGGGCCAGGCCCTCGAACAGCTGCTGGCCGCCGCCGAGCGCGACGGGGTCGACATCGGCATCACCGACTCCTACCGGTCCTACGACGCCCAGGTGCGGGTCAAGGCGAAGCTCGGCTACCTCGCCGGGACGCCTGGCACGTCCACCCACGGCTGGGCTCGCGCCCTCGACCTCGGCGGCGGCATCCAGACCTTCGGGTCGCCGCAGCACGAGTGGATGAAGGCGAACGCCGGTCGGTTCGGCTGGGTGCACCCCAGCTGGGCGCAGATGGGCGGGAGCAAGCCTGAGGCCTGGCACTGGGAGTACGCCGGCTGACGGAGTGCCACAGGTCAACGGCCCCTGCGATGGCAGATCGCAGGGGCCGTTGCCGTGCCCGTGCCAGTTTTCGGGGCATTAGCGCAGACCCGCCTTGCGTATGTGCGCGCCGCATATCGCCATCGGCGCGCCCGAAACGGCCCAACTCCGACAGGACCATGGCCCCACGCCCCGCATCGAGTGCCGGAGAGCATTGAGTCATCAATCTCCGTGCCAATCGCGTACGTGAGAACTGCGCGAAAGGACGGCCCCCGATGACAGATGTTGGGACGACAGCGACTCCCCCCACCACCGGGATGCCGCGCCGATCCTTCCTCAAGTGGTCGGGTGCGGCTGGCGGCGGCGCGGCCCTCGTGGGCGCGGGAGCCTCGCTGGGCATCCTGCCCGGCGTCGGGCCGTCCAACGCGGCCACGCTCACGGCAGACGCGGCGGCTGGGGACAAGACCACCTGGTCGGCCTGCATCATCAACTGCGGCTCGCGGTGCCCACTGCGGTTCGACGTCAAGGACGGCACGATCGTCCGGGTCTCGCCCGACCCCACAGGCGACAACGAGCTCTACACGCGGCAGATCCGCGCGTGTGTGCGCGGCCGCTCGATGCGCCAGCGCATCTACAACGCCGACCGGCTCAAGGCCCCCATGAAGCGGGTCGGCGAGCGTGGCTCGGGCGAGTTCGAGCAGATCTCCTGGGACGAGGCGTACGCGCTGTTCGCCGAGAAGCTCAAGGGCACGATCGAGAAGTACGGCAACGAGGCGATCTACAGCAACTACGGCTCGGGCACCTGGAACGGCCTGATGTCGACGAGCGGCGGCTGGGGCCGACTGCTCAACCTCATGGGCGGCAACCTCGGGTACTACGGCAACTACTCCTACGGGCAGATCGGCACCTGCACGCGGTTCCACTACGGGAACCCGGACGAGCAGATCAGCAACAGCTTCGAAGACTCCGCCGCGAACTCCCGGCTCATCGTGCTCTGGGGCAACAACCCCATGGAGACCCGGATGAGCGGTGGCGGCGTGCTGTTCACGTCGCTGTGGGCCAAGAAGCAGGCCGGCGTGAAGTTCATCGTCGTCGACCCGCGACAGTCGGACTCGGTGGTGAACCTGGCCGATGAGTGGCTGGCGCCCCGGCCCGGGACCGACGCGGCGCTCGTCGCGGGCATGGCACACGCGATGATCAGCGCGAACCTCCACGACCAGGACTTCCTCGACACCTACTGCCAGGGCTTCGACGAGGCGCACATGCCGGAGGGCGTCCCCTCCGGCAACTCCTATCGCTCGTACGTGATGGGCGAGGGCCCCGACGGGATCGAGAAGACCCCCGAGTGGGCGGCCGACGTCACCGGCGTCCCGGCCGACCAGATCGTCCGCGTCGCGCGTGAGATCGCCCTCGCCAAGCCCGCCAACATCACGCAGGGCTGGGGGCCGCAGCGGCACGCCAACGGCGAGAACCAGGCCCGCGCGATCTACACCCTCGCGGCGCTGACCGGGAACATCGGCATCCCCGGTGGCGGCACGGGTGGCCGCGAGGGCTACTACTGGCCCGCGTCGATGTGGTTCCCGGACGGCTCGAACCCGGTCGAGACCAAGATCTCCATGTTCGGCTGGACCGACGCGATCGAGCGCGGCCCCGAGCTCACCCGGCTCAAGGACGGGGTCCGCGGCAAGGACAAGCTCGACGTCGGCATCAAGTTCCTGCTGCAGTACGCGGGCAACATGCTGGCCAGCCAGCACGCGGACATCAACCGCACGCGCAAGATCCTCAAGGACGAGTCGCTGTGCGAGTTCATCGTGGTCGTGGACAACCAGATGACGGCCTCGGCCAAGATGGCCGACCTGATCCTGCCCGACACCACCACAGCCGAGCGGTGGGACATGGCGCCCAGCGAGTACACCGGCGACGTCGCCTACCTGATCATGTGCGAGAAGTCGATCGAGCCGCTGTTCGACTCGAAGCCGTCCTACGAGATCTGCACCGGGATCGCCAAGGCCCTGGGCATCGAGCAGGAGTTCACCGAGGGCCGCACCGCCGAGGAGTGGGTCCGGTGGATGCACGAGGAGACGCGCAAGGACCGTCCTGACTTCCCGACGTTCGAGGAGCTGCAGGAGCAGGGCGTGTACCGGTACACGAACCCTGACGGCCCCACCGTCCCGCTCAAGGAGTTCCGCGAGGACCCGGTCGCCAACCCCCTCGACACCCCGTCCGGGAAGATCGAGATCTTCTCCTCCGAGCTGTGGGAGATGACCTCGACCTGGGAGTTCCCCAACGCGGAGCCGGGCGACAAGCTCACGGCCCTTCCGGAGCACGTCGACACGTGGGAAGGCGCTATCGAGGCGCGCACCAACGCCAAGTACCCGCTGCAGGTCATCGGGCACCACTACAAGTCCCGGACGCACTCGACCTACGGCAACGTGCCGTGGCTGAAGGAGGCTCACCCGCAGAAGGTGTGGATGAACCCCGTCGACGCCCAGGAGCGCGGCATCGAGAACGACGACCTGGTCGAGATCTTCAACGACCGCGGCCGGATCCGCATCCCCGCGAAGGTGACGGCCCGGATCATGCCGGGCGTGCTCTCGGTGCCCCAGGGCGCCTGGTTCAACCCGGACAAGGACGGCGTCGACACCGGAGGCGCGGTGAATGTGCTGACGCGGATCCATCCCACCCCGTTGTCCAAGGGGAATGCGCAGCACACAGCTCTTGTCCAGGTCGAGAAGGCGTAAGGGGGTAGGCGACCATGGCTGCTGAGCTTGGTTTCCACTTTGATCAGACGTTGTGCAACGGGTGTAAGGCCTGTTCTGTGGCGTGCAAGGACAAGCACGATCTGCCGGTGGGGGTGACGTGGCGGCGAGTCGCCGAGTATTCGGGCGGCACGTGGCAGCGCGACGGCAACACGGTGGTGCCGAATGTGTTCTCGTATTACACGTCGATCGCGTGCAACCACTGTGAGGACCCGATCTGTGTGCGGGTGTGCCCCACGACGGCGATGAGCCAGGGGCCCGACGGCGTGGTCACCGTCGACCAGGACAAGTGCGTGGGATGCCGGTACTGCGAGTGGGCGTGCCCGTACTCGGCTCCGCAGTTCGACGCGGAGGCCGGGCACATGTCCAAGTGCGACCTGTGCGCGGATTACCGGGCTGAGGGCAAGGACCCGGCGTGTGTGGCGGCGTGCCCGTCGCGGGCGTTGAGCTACGGGCCGGTGGAGGAACTGCGTGCCGAGCATGGCGACCTGGCCGGCATCGAGCCGTTGCCGGACCCGTCGATCACGCGTCCGCGTCTGGTGATCACCCCCCACCGTGACGCCCAGCCCAGTGGCTCCGGCATGGGTGCCGTGGCCAACCCCGAGGAGCTGTGACTCATGCACACTGCTGAGCTTCCGATGATCGTGTTCACGGTGGCCGCCCAGATGAGCGTGGGCGCGTTCGTGGTGCTGGGGATCGTGCAGGTCGTGGCCGGTCGCCGGTTCGCGCGTGACGCGGTGGACAGGATGACCGACACCGCGTTGTACGCGATCGGGCCGGTGATGGTGCTGGGGTTGATCGCCTCGATGTTCCACATGGGCGATCCGATGCACTCGCTGAACGTGATCCGGCATTTCGGCTCGTCGTGGTTGAGCCGGGAGATCGTGTTCGGGGTCGGGTTCGCCGGGCTGGGGTTCCTGTTCGCCCTCGCGCAGTGGTTCAAGTGGGGCAGTGCCCGTTTGCGTCAGGCCCTGGCGGGCGTGACGGCTGTGGTGGGCCTGTGCCTGGTGTTCGTGATGAGCATGATCTATTACACGCTTGAGACGGTTCCGGCGTGGCACACGTGGGCGACGCCCGCGCAGTTCTTCGCGACGACGTTCTTGCTGGGGTCGCTCGCGGTCGGGGCGGCGTTCATGGGCGCGATCATGTGGCGCCGGCGCTCGGCTGGCGCGGGCGAGCTCGATGAGTCCGCGCGGGCCCTGCTGACGGGCTCGCTCAAGGGCGTGGGGTTGGGCGCGGTCGCGATGCTCGGAGTCGAGTTCGTGATCATCCCGCTGCACATCTCGAACCTGTCGGCTGCCGGTGGGGTCGCGGCGGAGTCGGCCGCGGTGTTCTCCGGCGTGTGGTTCGTGGCGCGCCTGGTGCTGGTGTTCGCCGGCGCGGGCCTGCTGGGCGTGTTCCTGTACCGGTACGCGTCGACGGCCAAGGACGCGGGGGTCCGGGTCCTCGCGGTGGTCGCGACCAGCGCGTTCGTCCTGGTGCTCGCAGGCGAGGTCATCGGCCGCGCGCAGTTCTACGAGCAGATGCTCCGCGTCGGCATGTGACACCCCGCCATCCCCACGATGGCGACCACGACGAAGGGCCCGCACCCACCAGGGTGCGGGCCCTTCGTCCTGTTGGACCGCGCCGTGGGGCCGTGCGCGCGCCTCCGCGCAGGCCTCGGACCCGCCCGACGGGGACGGATGCGAGCGGCGCTGGGGCGAAGGGCCCACGTCCACAGAACCCCGGTCGGACACCATGGGGGTGGCGTCAGGACGGGCCCCACAGAGCCGCCTGCCAGGAGGAGACATCGCGATGACCACGGACCAGACCATCCAGCACGGCGTGGAGGACATCGACGACGACGGAGCCGTGGGCACACTGCTCCTCGACCGCGAGCGGCTCGGCGAGACCCTCGACCGCTTCGCTGCGGCCTTCACCGCGCTGTCCGGCCTGCTCGCCGTGGCCCCCGACGCCGAGCTCGTCACGCGGATGCGCGACGCCGAGCTCCTCGCCGACTGGCCATTGCCCGACGAGGGTGACACCCACGAAGGCCTGGGCCTGCTGCGCGCGTCCGCGCACGCCGAGGAGTCAGTCGAGGTCATCCGCCGCGACTACAACCGCCTCTTCTTCGGGCCCGAGCCGATGATCGCGCCACCGTACGAGTCCGTGCACAGGTCGCAGGATCGCCTGGTCTTCGAGCGGGAGACCCTGCAGGTGCGGGCCGCCTACGCGGAGTTCGCGCTCGCCGCCCCTCGGCTGAACAAGGAGCCCGACGACCACATCGCGCTTGAGCTGAGCTTCCTGTCGACGCTGTGCGTTCGGGCCATGGACCTCCTCGACGCGGATGACGACGCCTCCGCCGCGCGGCATCTGGCGGGCGTGCGCGACTTCCTCGCCCAGCACCTGCTCGTGTGGGGTCCCACCTGCTTCGACCAGGCCGCGGCCGGCGCGACGACGTCGTTCTACCAGGGCGTCGCCCGACTGGGTCGGGGGACCCTCGCCGCCGCGCGGACGGCGTTCCTGCTGGTCCCATGACGACCAGCCCGCTCCACGCACTCCAGGTCTGGCTCCGCCACGAGCCAGAGGAGCCAGACCTGGAACTGGTGTGCGCCGAGCACGTTGACCCGTCCCGCGGGGACCGGTCGCGAACCGTGGTGCGCCTGACGGTGTGCGCGCGCCACCTGCCCGCGCATGAGCTCGCCGAGCTGCTGCTTGTCGGGGCCCGCACGGTGACCGTGCGCATCGACGGGTGCGCCGACCCGGACGCGTCCGCACGGAACGTCGAGGCTGTCACGCGCGTGCTGCAGGCGGCGGGCGTCGACCGCATGCGGATCGAGGGTGATGGGCCGCACGTGGGTCCCTCGGGCGCGGTGGACGCGAAGGGCCGGGGCGAGCGAGGACGAGGCGGTCGTCGTCGCCCTGTGCTCGACGGCGCCCACCTGCCGGTGCCGCGTCGCCGGCTGCTGGGGCTGGGCGTCGACGTGTCCCGGCCGCTTCCCGACATGGACGCGACGCCACAGGCTCGGCTGACTGCCGCCGTGCGCGCCCTCGCGGCGCCCTGCGCCCTCGCCGCACTCGACGGCCCCGCGGGCGCCGTGCCCGCGAGCCCTGTGCCCGCGAGCACTGTGCCGTCCAGCGCAGCGCAGCCCCAGAGCCCGGTTGCCCCGCAGCCCGTCGGCGGAGGCCTCGAGGACGTCGACAGCCCTGCCGTGATGCTGTCCGCGCCGGGCTGCACCGCCTGCGGGGTGTGCGTTCAGGCGTGCCCGACACAGGCCCTCGCCCTGCAGCACAACGGTGGCGGGGCAGTGGCGATCAGCACACTGCTCCAGAGCCCCGCCGCGTGCGACGGCTGTCGGCGATGCGTCGAGTTGTGCCCGGCGGGCGTGCTGCGCGTCGCGGGGCAGTGGCACTGGTCCGACCTGCTCACGGACTCCGCGCGCGGTGTCGCCACGGTCAGCACCGCGACGTGCACCCGGTGCGGCACGAAGTTCCCCACCACAAGTGGTGAGCGCTGGTGTGCGGTGTGCAGTTACCGCCGGAAGAACCCGTTCGGCTCGACGCTGCCTCCGGGCATGGCCATCCCCGCGCGCTGACGCCCGGGCGGCGCGCCAGCCGGCATCGCGGTCAGCCTGCGCGGCCCGCCCGGCGTCGGCTCACCTCGCCCAGCACTGAGCGCTGATAGTCGCGGCCCGATTCAGCGGACAGGAACGCGAGCAGCAGGCGCCCGACGGAGCGCCACACCTCCCGGCGGGAGTCCTGCACGAGTCGCCTGCCGACCTCGGGCAGCACCTCGACGAGATGCTCGTCGAGGAACGCGCGCTGCCCCGCCCGCCGTGCCTTCCCGGCGTCGAGGTCGCCCTCGGCCCAGGCCCGTGACTCGTCCCGGCACAGCTCGGCGACCTCACGCATGCGCAGCACCGCGGGCAGGTCCGGGCCGACGAGCGCGTGGTGCTCGGCCATGAGCATCGCGAGGTCCTCGTGCGCGGTCCGCCGGGCCGCGCCACGCACGAACACGTCGAGGCTCAGCAGGGGTGAGCCGATGGTCGTCGCGTCCGGGCCGAGCCACGCCACGCCCGTGCGCCACGTCTCCACGAGCTCTCCTGAGCGGAGCCGCTCGACCATCTCGGGGCTCGGCTCGTCGAGCACGTCTGCGAGGGCGTCCCACGCAGCGGCACGTTGCAGGGCCACGAGCGCGACCTGCGCGGTGAATCCGGGGTGTGTCACGAGTGCTCCTGGGTCGGCGAGGGCGCGCCGGTCGTCTCTTGAGTCGTCCACCGAGGCTAAGCCTCGTCTCGGGGACCGGTGCGTGACCTTGGGCCGCACGTCGCACGGACCTCTTCGAGCGGCGGATGGCGCCGGCTCGCGTCGCAGGCGGAGGCGTTCCGACCTACCGTGTCGGCGGGGCTGATCTGCCCCGAGGCGTCGACTGAGGAGGATCACATGGCAACCCGCACAGCACGCACGACCTGGCACGGCACCCTCAACGAGGGCAGTGGGAACGTCGCCCTGGCCAGCTCGGGAGTCGGCGCCTTCGATGTCTCCTTCCCGCGCCGTGCGGCGGAGGACGCGGGTGGGGTGACGAGCCCTGAGGAGCTCCTCGCGGCGGCGCACTCGTCGTGCTTCGCGATGCAGCTCTCCGCGGTGGTGGCGGAGGCGGGCGGCGAGCCGCGCTCCTTCGAGGTCACCGCCGACGCGACGCTGCGGCCCGACCCTGAGGGCGGCTTCCGCATCGCGGAGGTCAAGCTCACCGTCCGGGGGAATGTCGACGGCTTGGACAACGACCAGTTCGTCGCCGCGGCCGAGCTCGCCTCGACCACCTGCCCGGTGTCGAAGGCCCTCACCGGCACGCAGATCACCCTGGACGCTGCGCTCGCCTGAGCCCGCAGGGGGGACTTCTGTCCCTGAGGGCAGCCTTGCCTCAGTCATAGCGTGGCGCGCATGAACCTCGCCCAGTCTCCGGTGGACGCGTGCGCGCGGGTGGTCGACCTCGATGCCGAGCAGTCGATGCGCCTGCGGATGAGTGAGCTGGGGCTGCGGATCGGCGCCATCGTGCGCGTCACCCAGCGGGCGGCCTTCGGCGGCCGGGTCGTGGCCGTCGGCGCACAGCGGTTCGCCGTCGACGGGCAGACGGCGACGCGCATCCACATCGAGCCGGTCCACCCATGAGCTGCCACGGCGCCGGCCCCGAGGGACCTCTGGGGCCGGCGCCGCGCCGTGCGGGCGCCGGCGCGGAGGTGCGGGAGCCGCTGTCGGTGCTCCTTGTCGGCAACCCGAATGTCGGCAAGTCCACCCTGTTCAACTCGGTGACGGGCGCCCGCCAGCAGGTCACGAACGCCCCGGGCACCACCGTGGAGCTGCAGGTCGGCCCCTGGCGGCAAGTGCGCGCCAGCGCTCCCGTGCGGCTGATCGACTTGCCCGGCACGTACAGCCTGCTGGCGCGGTCGCCTGATGAGCGGGTCACCGCGGACGCCATCGCCGGGACGAGCCCCCTGGGCTCCGCCGAGCTGGCGGTCGTCCTCGTGGAGGCGGCGGGGCTGTCGCGCTCGTTGTACCTGCTGGCGCAGGTGGCGCAGGCAGGCTGCCCGCTCGTGGTCGCGCTCACCATGACGGACGTCGCCGCCTCGCGGGGCATCCCGGTCGACGCGGACCGGCTCTCCCAGGTGCTCGGCGTGCCCGTGGTGTCGGTGGATCCGCGCACCGCGGAGGGGGTCGACGCCCTCACGCGCACGGTGGAGGCCGCGTTGACGGCGCCTGCCCGGGTGCTCGGGATCGACTCGGCCGCTGCCGACGTCGATGCCGCGCCCGATGCCGACGTCGCCGCGGGGCTCGCGCGGGCCGAGGCGCTGTTCGGCTGGGTCGACGAGGTCACCCGCCAGCTCGCCGCGCCCGAGCCGCAGTCCCGCACGGTGTCCGACCGGGTTGACGGGGTGCTGCTGCGCCCGTGGGTGGGCGTCCCGGTGTTCCTGGCCGTCGCGTGGCTGCTGTTCCAGCTCGCGACGTCGTTGGCGGCGCCGCTGATGGACGCCGTCGCGAACTTCGTGGCGGGGCCGGTGTCGGATGCCGCGCGGTTCCTTGTGCCCGGCCCCGCCTGGCTGCAGGGGTTCGTGGTGGACGGCGTGCTCGCCGGGGTGGGCACGGTGCTGTCCTTCGCGCCGCTGATGGCCGTCATGTTCCTCGCCATCGCGCTGCTGGAGGACTGCGGCTACCTGGCCCGGGCCGCCTTCGTCGCGGACCGCGCGATGCGCGCCCTCGGGCTGGACGGGCGCGCGGTGCTGCCGCTCGTCGTCGGCTTCGGCTGCAACCTGCCGGCGCTGGCCGCCACTCGTACCCTGCCGCATGCGCGGCAGCGGCTGCTCACCGGCCTCCTGGTGCCGTACGCGTCGTGCACCGCGCGGCTCACGGTGTACCTGCTGCTGGCGAGCATCTTCTTCCCCGACAACGCGGGCACCGCGATCTTCCTGATGTACGTGGCGTCTGTGGCGCTCATCGTGCTGGGCGGCCTCGCGCTGCGCCGCACAGCGTTCCGCGACCTGCGGCACGAGCCGTTCGTGCTGGTGCTGCCCGCCTACCAGCGGCCCCGCTTGCGCGCGCTGCTTCTCTCTGCGTGGCTGCGCACCCGGGCGTTCGCGTCCAAGGCGGGCCGCGTCATCATGGTGACCCTCGCGGCGGTGTGGGTGCTGCTCGCGATCCCCGTGACCGGCGGCCACGCTGTGGGCGACGTGCCGGTGCAGGACAGCCTCTACGGCAGCACCGCGCAGGCCATCGCGCCCGTGCTCGCGCCAGCTGGCTTCGGCGAGTGGCACTCTGCCGCAGCCCTGGTCACGGGGTTCGTCGCCAAGGAGGTCGTGGTCGGCTCGTTCGCGCAGACGTACGCGGTGGAGGAGCCCTCCGACCCCAGCCATGCCGGCGACTTGGGCGCCCGGATGCGGGCCACGTTCGAGGAGACGTCCGGCGGCCATGCGGCTGCGGCCGCCGCCGCCTTCATGGTGTTCGTGCTCGCCTACACGCCGTGCGTCGCGACCCTCGCCGAGCAGAAGCGGTTGTTCGGCGCCCGGTGGACGCTCGGGGCGATGGTGGTGCAGCTCGCGGTGGCGTGGATGTTGGCAGTCGCGGTGTTCCAGGTGGGCAGGCTGCTGTGAGCGTGCTCGCCGACGTGCTGCGCGAGGCCCGCACGGGGGCCACGAGCGAGGGCATCGCCCGCCGGCTCGGCATCGACCCCGGCCTCGCGGAGGCGATGGTGGACCACTGGGCGCGGCTCGGGGTGGTGCACCTGGCGCATGACGTGCTGTCCCAACGGTGCGGCGAGGGATGCCCCGCAGGCGACGGGCAGGCCGGCGCCGCTGCGCCCTCGGGC
>JAEWEI010000372.1 GCA_023389545.1 Actinomycetes bacterium
CGCCTGCCGGAGCAGGTGACCATGCACTGGTGGAAGGAGGAGCGCGGCCGCAAGATCTTCATCGACTACAACCAGATGGCCCGCGACCGCACCATCGCCTCCGCGTACTCGGTGCGGGCCAACTCGCGGGCCACGGTGTCAGCGCCGCTGCGCTGGGACGAGGTGGCGGACGTCCACCCGGACGACTTCGACGTGACGACGATGCCGGCCCGGTTCGCCGAGGTGGGCGACTTGTTCGCCGCGCTGAGTGCCGTCGACGGCCCGGCGTACTCGATCCGCCCGCTGCTGGACCTGGCCGACAAGGACGAGCGGGACCACGGCCACCAGGACCTGCCCTACCCGCCGGAGTACCCGAAGATGCCGGGCGAGCCCAAGCGGGTGCAGCCCAGCAAGGACCGCGACAGGGCCCGCTAAGCCGGTGGGGCTGGCAGGCCGGCCAGAGGAGTCAGGCCTTCGGGACGGGCATCGCGGCCTCCTCGGAGGCATCGGGCACCGCCACGCGCGGGGTCCCGATCGGGCTTGAGCCGCCGCCGACGAGCCCGGCGGCGGCCATCGTCACCGAGATGCCCAGCATGACCAGCAGCGAGGCGTGCCACCCGGCGCCGGACATGACCCCGATCAGCACCGGCACGCACGCGGCGAGCCCGTACCCGACTGCCTGCACCATCGCGGACAGCGAGCGCGCGGTGTCGCCGTCGACGCTGCGGCGCGCGATGAAGGTGAAGGCCACCGCGATGGCGCCGCCCTGGACCACGCCGGTCACCACGATCCACAGCGCCCACAGGCTGGGCGCGGTGAGCAGCCCGATGAACGCGACTGCCCACACGAGGCCCAGGGAGCCCGCCACGACGCGAGGCGACCGGGCGCGGGTGGCCAGGATCGGGGCCAGCAGCGCCCCGGAGATGCCGAGCACCTGGAACACGGACATCGCGGTGGCGGCGGCGCCGGTGCTGAGCCCCGAGATGTCGTGCAGCAGGCCGGGCAGCCAGGCGGTCATCGCGTAGTAGAGGCCGGACTGGCAGCCGAAGTACACGCCGAGCGCCCAGCCGCCCCCGGAGCGCCACACCGTGGAGCGGCCGCTAGCCGCCGGCACCTCGACGTCCCCGCGGCCGCGCGAGGACACGGCCCACAGCCACGCGGCGGCCACGGCGAGCACCGCCCACACGGCTGTCCCGGTGCGCCAGCCGAGGCCGTGCGCGAGCGGGATCATCAGCGCGGCGGTGATCGCGGCGCCAGCGGTCAGGGAGGCGGTGCTGGCGCCTGTCATCCCGCCGAGCCGGTGGGAGAAGTCGCGCTTGACCAGCACGGGGATCAGGACGTTGCCGACGGTGATGCCGGCGCCGATCACCACGGTGCCGATGAGGAGCTGGGTGGCGCCGCCCCACGGTCGCAGCGCGATGCCCGCCGCGATGAACAGCAGCGCGACGATGACGGCGCGGTCCACGCCCCACTTGCGGGCGATGCCGGGGACCAGCAGCGAGCCGACCGCGAAGCACAGCACGGGCAGGGTGGTCAGCAGGCCTGCCTGCCCGGCGGACAGGCCGAGGTCGCCGCGGATGTCGTCCAGCACTGGCGACACGGCGGCGATGGCGCCGCGCAGGTTGAGGCTGACGAGGATGAGGGCGACGACGTGCAGCGCTCCCGCGACGGCGGGGACGGCGACGGCGTTCTTCACGGGGCGATCGGGCACCGCTCTTTGTAGCATGCAATGTTGCGTTACGGCTGGTCGGCGCTACTTCACCGACCCCGACGTGAGGCCCGCCACGAACTGCTTCTGCAGCAGAAGGAAACCGATGACCACTGGCACGCTCACCACTAGCGACGCGGCCATCACCTGGTTCCAGTAGACGTTGATCTGCGTCGAGTACTCCCGTAGCCCGATGGACAGGGTCCTGTTCGCATCATTGGTCAGCACGGACGCGAAGAGCACTTCTCCCCATGCCGTCATGAATGCGTAGATCGACACGGCGATCACCCCAGGCCGCGCCGCGGGGAGCACCACGCGCAGCAGCGCCCCGATGTGCGAGCAGCCGTCCACCCGCGCCGCCTCGTCGAGCTCGCGGGGGATGCCGTCGAAGTACCCGGCGAGCATCCAGATGGCGAAGGGCAGCGAGAACGTCAGGTACGTGATGATCAGGCCCAGCCGCGTGCCGATGAGCTGCACCCCGAAGGTCTGCGTGAAGTTCACGAAGATCACGAACAGCGGCAGCAGGAACAGCACCCCGGGGAACATCTGCGTGGACAGCACAGTGGTGGTGAACACCCCACGGCCCTTGAACCGGTGCCTCGACACCGCGTACGCCGCGAAGATCGCGATGACGACGCTGGCGATCGTCGCCGCCGTGGACACGATCAGGCTGTTCATGAAGTAGCGCGCGAGCGGCACCGTCGACCACATGTCGATGAACGGCTGCACGGTGAGATTCGACGGCCACCACGTGAACGCCCCGCGCACATCCCCCAGCGGCTTGAGCGACGAGCCGACCATCACGTACAGCGGCACGAGCGTGAACACCGCGAGGACCGTGACGGTGACGACGCGGAAGACCTTGAACCCGGTGGTGTCATGCACGGCGCGACTCCCGGTTCACGATGAGCAGGTAGATGCCGGTGACGAGCAGCAGGAACAACAGCAGCAACACGGACATCGCCGCGCCGAGGCCGAAGTTCCAGGTGAGGAACGTGGCGTTGTAGATGTGGAACGAGATGAGGTCGCCCGCCGCGGGCTGCCCGGTGCCGAACAGGACGTAC
>JAEWEI010000391.1 GCA_023389545.1 Actinomycetes bacterium
CCGCCACACCGGCCGGGCCCGCCACACCGGCCGGGCCCGCCGCCCGCGCCCCGCGGCCGTCTCAGTCACTGCCATCGTCGTCATCGTGTGTCCTCTCGAGCTCAGCGACGCGCACCCTCGGCGGCGCTGTCACCAGCGAGTCTTGCCCCCCGCACCGCTCGGGGCCACCTGCGCGGCTCAGGCCCGGCGCACGAGCGCGCGCGTGCTGAGCGCGAGGCCCACCACGCACCACGCGACCAGCACCAGCAGGTCGCGCAGGCTCGCGTCGTACGTGCCCGAGACCAGCCCGGCGCGCAGCAGGTCAGCCGCGGGGCGGATCGGCAGCACGTCATGCACCGCCTGGAACCAGCCCGGGAGCTGGCTCGCCGGGAAGGTGATGGGCGAGAACAGCATCACGAAGAACACCAGGACCTGGCTGAGCACCTGCGCCAGCATCGGCGCGAAGGTGACGGCGATGGCGTACCCCACAGCCGTTGCCGTGACGGTGACCAGTAGTGACGCGACGACCAGCAGTGGCCAGTCGAACGCGAGGGTCAGGTCGTAGCGCATCTGGGCCACCATCACCGCGACGGCCACGCTCGGGAGGGCGACCAGCAGCCACACGGTGAGGTCGGCCAGCAGCAGCAGCGGGCGCGCCACGGGCAGTGAGCGCAGGTACGTGAACGTGCCGTCGGTGCGGGCCCGCACCACGCCCTGCGGCACGATCGTCAGCCCCACGACCATGAGCAGCACCGTCGGGGTGCCGGTGGACAGGAACAGGGCCGATTCCGGGGAGATGTCGGGGATCAGGAAGCCGAAGCCGACCACGACTCCGGCGGCGAGCAGCGCCTGGATGACCACGATCATGGGCAGGTCGTTGCCGGCTTGCCCGAGCTGCCAGCGCAGCAGCGTGCGGTAGCTGCTCCACAGCCCGACGCGGGCGGGGACGAAGGCGGCGGGCCGTGCGGCCGGGGGGACGGTGGCGGTGGTCTCAGACACGGGACGGCTCCTCGGTGGCGGCCTCGTCGGAGGCGGTGGCCTCATCGGAGGCCTCGGATGTGGTGACGGCGAGGTAGGCGTCCTCGAGAGTGGCCGGGGCGAGCGCGTAGCCATCGAGGGCGCCCTGCTCGCGCAGGGCCGTGGCCCACGCGACGGCGGCTGCGGCCTGCGCCGCGGGGACGGTGAGGAGCACACGGCGGCCGGTGCGGACCCGCCGCGTGACGGGCACGGGCGCCGCCTCGAGCGCCTCGGACGGGTCGGGGCCGCCGGGGTGGAGGTGCAGCTCGAGGCGCAGGTCGGTGTCCTGGCTTCCCCGCAGCGCCGCCGGGCTTCCCGCCGCGACGACCTTGCCGCGGTCGAGCACCACGAGCTCGTCGACCACGCGTTCGGCCTCGACCACGTTGTGGGTCACGAGCAGCACGCCGGCGCCCTCGTCGCCGATGCGCCGTACCGCGTCCCACAGGCGCCGGCGGCGCGAGGCGTCGATGTCGTTGGTGGGCTCGTCGAGCACCACGAGCGGCGTCGGGGCGACGACGGTCATCGCGAACGAGGTCAGCCGTCGGACGCCGCCGGAGAGCCCGCCACCGTCTGGCAGCGCCTTCCGGTCGATCCAGGGCAGGATGTCCAGTTCTGCGGCGAGCTCTTCGGCGGCCGCCCGGGCGCGCCGGGGCGAGAGGCCGCGGATCCGGCCCGCGAGCTCGATGGCCGTGCGCGGGGTGAGGCCGTTGATCGGCGCCTGGGCCTGGGCCTGCAGCGCGACCCGGCGGCGGGCGCCCGCCGGATCGGCGACGGCGTCGACGTCTCCGACGCGGATGCTCCCGGCATCGGGCCGCAGCAGGCCCACCACCTGCGAGACGAGCGTGGTCTTCCCGGCGCCGTTGTGGCCGAGCAGCCCGACCACCTCCCCTGCTCGGACCCGCAGGGTCACCTGGTCGTTCGCGACCACGGCGCCGAAGCGCCTGGTGATCCCCTCGACCGCCAGCACATCAGCGCTCACAGCGTTGCTCCGTTCTAGATACCGTCAGTATTCAGAGACTAGCGGTATCCGAATACCAGCGGTAGTCCGGACGTACGATCTGCTGATGACAACCTCGGGACCCGCGGCGGCGCGCGCCGCCCACGAGCAGCCCGCGACACCCTCCGAGGCGCCCCTGACGCGCGGCGAGCGCCAACGGCAGACCCGCGCGGCGCTGATCGACGCGGCCCGCACCGTGTTCGCCCGCGACGGCTACCACCGCGCCCGGCTCGAGGCCATCGCCCATGAGGCCGGCTACTCCAAGGGCGCCGTCTACTCCAACTTCGACGGCAAGGCCGCGCTGTTCCTCGCCGTGATCGACGACGACCTGGCGCGCGCCGACGCCCTCCGCACGTCCTCCACGGCGCTCCCCTCCGAATCCGCCGCCGCGAGCCTCATCGCCTGTGCGGACGCCGACGGCACGGATGACGAGGGCGCAGATGACGAGGGCCCTGACCTGGAGTCCCGGCTCCACGTCGCCTACGGCTTCTCCCTCGCCAGCCTCGAGTTCATCGCCGCCGCCGCCCGCGACGCCAGCCTCACCGGCGAGCTCGAGACCCGCATGCGCCACATGCTCGAGCTCTACACCGGCGCCGCGCTCGCGCACAGCCCCGCGGTGGAGGACCCGCTCTCCGTGACCGACCGCAGCATGCTGCTCGCGGCCCTCGAGCAGGGCAGCGCCCTGCTGTCGCTCAGCGGCATCGCGCCACTCCCCGAGGAGCTGGTCCGCGAGGGCATGCTCCGGGTGCTCACCCCGAGGCCCGCCGACACGCCGCCCCCCGGCCCATCGTCCGCGACCTGAGCCCGCGGACGCCGCTCAGGCGGCCGACCTCGACCCGGCTTACAGTCGGAAGATGGGTCAGGACAACGGCTCAGAGATCCCGCAGTGGGCCCTTGCATCGGCCGTGGCGGCGCCGATCACGATGATCGGAACCTGGACGCTGGCCGCGTCGCTTCAGGACGACGGCTACGACCCGGTCCGGGACACCCTCAGCTGGCTGGCG
>JAEWEI010000407.1 GCA_023389545.1 Actinomycetes bacterium
GCGTGGGGACGAGGTACTTGGCGAAGATCTCGCGGGCGCTCTCCGCGTCGGGCCGCTCGATCTTGATCTTCACGTCGAGCCGCCCGGGCCGCAGGATGGCCGGGTCGATCATGTCCTCGCGGTTGGAGGCCCCGATGACGATGACGTTGTCGAGCCGCTCCACGCCGTCGATCTCGCTGAGCAGTTGGGGGACGATCGACGTCACGACGTCGCTGGAGATCCCGGTGCCGCGGGTGCGGAACAGCGACTCCATCTCGTCGAAGAACACCACCACGGGGTGCCCCTGGGACGCCTTCTCCCGTGCCCGGGCGAAGATGAGCCGGATGTGGCGCTCGGTCTCCCCCACGTACTTGTTGAGCAGCTCGGGGCCCTTGACGTTGAGGAAGTAGCTGCGTGCCTCGTCGCCCTCCTCGCCGCGCGCCCTCGCGGCCGTCAGCGCGAGTGAGCGGGCCACCGCCTTGGCGATGAGCGTCTTGCCGCAGCCGGGCGGGCCGTACAGGAGGACGCCCTTGGGCGGCTTGAGGCCGTGCTCTCGGAACAGGTCTGGATGCAGGAACGGGAGCTCGACGGCGTCGCGGATCGCCTCGATCTGCGGGCCGAGGCCACCGATGTCGGAGTAGTCGATGTCGGGGACCTCCTCGAGCACGAGGTCCTCGACCTCGGCCCGGGGGATGCGCTCGAGCACGAACCCGGAGCGGGTCTCGACGGTCAGCGCGTCGCCCACCCGCACCGAGTCCTCGAGCAGCTGCCCGGAGAACCGCACGACCCGCTCCTCGTCGCCGCGCCCCACGACGAGGGCCCGGTGCGTGCCGAGCAGCTCCTTGACGGTGACGAGCTCGCCGACGTCCTCGTACCCGCCCGCCTCGACGACGGTCAGGGCCTCGTTGAGCATGACCTCCTGCCCGGGGCGCAGCCGGTCGACGTCGAGCGTCGGGCTGGCGCCCACGTGCATCTTGCGGCCGGAGGAGATGACGTCGACTGTGCCGTCGGGCCGGGCCGACAGGAACGTCGCGAAGCTCCCCGGCGGCTTGGCGAGCTCGTCGAGTTGGCGCTTCAGCTCCACGATCTGCTCACGTGCCGCCATCAGCGCCTCGGCGATGCGCTCGTTGCGGGCGGCGAGGAGGCTGATCTCACGTTGCAGGTCGTGGCCAGATGCTGCCGGTTCCGTCATCGTGTGGTCCTCCCATGATCGACCCCCGAGGTGCACACCGATGTGCTGGTCTGACGACCCTAACTTCTAGAGCAGCACCCTGCCGAGCCTTTCTCTCCTGGTGGGCATATGACAGCGAACACGCAGGTCACGGGCCTTCCGTGTGACGCCGCAAGGCGCAGGCCCGGAGGGGATCGCGAGCCGGCGCTGGCTCACTCGGAGGCCGGCCCCCGCCCGACGTCCCGGCGCACGCGGCGGATCTTCTTGTCGGAGATGGGCCGCTCGCCGAGCGCCTCGGGCGTCCAGGCGTCGTCCGGCGCGTGCGTGGTGCTGGCGGTCCCTGCGTCCTCGGAGCCCGGGACGGGGTACGCGCCCTTGGCGGGGCGACGGCGGCGCAGCGGCGCGTCGACCCCGTCGGCCAGGCGGCGGGTGGTGAGCAGGAACCCGGTGTGCCCGATCATCCGGTGCTGCGGACGGACCGCGAGGCCCTCCAGGTGCCAGCCGCGCACCATCGACTCCCACGCCTCAGGCTCGGTGTACCGGCCGTCGGAGCGGATGTCCTCGGCGAGGCGCGACAGCTGCGTGGTGGTGGCGACGTACGCGATCAGCACGCCGCCGGGCGCCAACGCGTCAGCGACGGCCTCGAGGTTCTCCCACGGCGCCAGCATGTCCAGCACGACGCGGTCCACTGAGGCGGGCTCCGCCACCGTGGGCAGCACGTCGGACAGGTCGCCGACGGACAGCCGCCACGCGGGGTGCGGGCCGCCGAAGAACGACTCGACGTTCCCGCGCGCGATCTCGGCGAAGTCCTCGCGCCGCTCGATGGAGTGCAGGTGGCCACCGTCGCCCACCGCGCGCAGCAGCGACATCGTGAGCGCGCCGGAGCCGACTCCGGCCTCGACGACCCGTGCGCCCGGGTAGATGTCAGCCATGGCGACGATCTGGCCGGCGTCCTTGGGGTACACCACCGCCGCGCCGCGCGGCATCGAGAGCACGAAGTCGCTCAGCAGGGGCCGCAGCGCCAGGTACTCGATCCCGGCGGTGTTCCGCACCACTGTGCCCTCGGGGGCGCCGATGAGCTGGTCGTGCGTGAAGTAGCCCTTGTGGGTGTGGAAGGAGCCGCCGGGCGTCAGAGTGATGGTGTGCAGGCGGCCACGGGGGTCCGTCAGCTGGACTCGGTCGCCCTCCCGCAGCGGGCCGCGGCGTTGGGCGGCTCCGGTGCTGGCGGTCGTGTGGGCTGAGGGCGTCTGGTCGGTCACGGGGGTCGAGTCTAGGAGCGCAACGCGGCGATCACGTCCGCGGCCCGGACGACGGCTGTCACCTGGCCGTCCTGGACTGCGGCGACGACGCCCGACGAGCGGGTCACGTTGCCGACGGCGCGCACCAGGTCGGCGCCCCGTAGGCGCGCGTCGACCACGGCGCCCACCGGGATCACGACCGCCACCGCGGAGACGGGCGTGACGGCGCGATGCTCGGGCGGGACCGCGGCGGCGGCCGCCTGGTCGACGTAGGCGGCGGGGCGGCCATCGGGCGACAGGATGACGACCTCGTCGACCTGGGCCATGCCGCGCGCGCGGTCGACATCGGCGAGCGTGGCCTGCACGGGCACGGACGTGGCGCGCCGCCCGACCGACTCGACGGTCAGGCGCTCCAGCGAGCGGCTCGCGTGCCCCCCGGCGATCGCCGCCGAGGCGCCGTTCCACAGGAACGCGCCGATGAGCGCGGCCCACACCACCGTGAACAGGTCCACCTGGCGGCCTTGCGCCAGCGGCGTGGCGAGTGCCCACACCACCAGGCCCACGGCGACGACCCTGCCCGCCCAGCCCGCCGCCACCGAGCCCTTGTGCCGGTCGCCTGTGACCTGCCACACCACCGCCTGGAGGATCTGCCCGCCGTCGAGGGGCAGGCCCGGCACCAGGTTGAACAGCCCGACGAAGCCGTTGGACACCGCCCCCGCGTACAGCAGCAGCGTGAGCAGCCCCGCGGAGGGCGCCGCCTGGGCGCCCAGCCAGAAGGCCAACGCGAGGGCCAGGTTCGCCACCGGGCCCACCACGGCCACGAGCGCGCTGGTGGCGGGGGTCGGCGCGACGCCGCTGAACGTGGTGTGCCCGCCCCAGACGGTCAGCGCGAACTCCTCGACGTGCTGGCCGCGGGCCCGGGCCATGAGCCCGTGCGCCAGCTCGTGCAGGAGGACCGAACCGAAGAGGAGCACGGCGAACCCGAAGGCCACGACATAGCTCGCCGCCCCCAGGCCCGGCGCCGCGGCCTGCACTGTGGGCGTGAAGAGCAGCGTCAGCACCACGGCGGCGAGGATCCAGCTGCGGGTGAGGATGATCGGGGCTCCGGCCACGCGGCCGATCACCCAGCCCGGGGCGCCAGGTCGCTCGCTGTTGCTCACCCGGTCAGCCTAGGTGCCCGTCAGGCCCCCGCGGCGCCGACCCGGCCGCGGCGGTGTCAGTCCCGGCGCCTAGGCTGGCGGCGTGTCGACCACGCAGACCCCGCTCCTTCCCCCCGAGCCTCCCGGCAACGAGGCGGCCGCCATCGAGGCGCCGGCCGCGCGCAGGTCCGTGCCCGGCCTCTCGCCCTCGCGTGCGAACGACTTCCTGCAGTGCCCCTTGCTGTTCCGATTCCGGGTGGTCGACCGCCTCCCGGAGCCGCCGAGCGCGGCCGCCGTGCGGGGCACCCTGGTCCACGCCGTCCTCGAGCACCTCTTCGACCTGCCCGCTGGCCAGCGCACGCTCGCGGCCGCGCATGCCATGCTGCCCGCGCGCTGGGAGGAACTGCGCACCGCGCACCCGGAGCACGCTGGCCTCTTCGAGCACGAGGCAGAGTGGGACGAGTGGCTGGCGAGCGCGGGACGCCTGCTCGACACGTACTTCACCCTCGAGGACCCGAACCGCCTGCAGCCGCATGAGCGGGAGATGTCGGTGCGAACCCAGCTCGACGACGGCCCGCAGCTCCGCGGCATCGTCGACCGCCTGGACGTGGCGCCGAACGGGGCCATGCGGGTCGTGGACTACAAGACGGGGCGCTCCCCGCGGGCGGGCTACGAGAGCTCGGCGCTGTTCCAGATGCGCTTCTACGCCTTCATGCTGTGGCGCGAGCGCGGCGAGCTGCCGCGCATGCTGCAGCTCGTCTACCTGGGCGACGGGACGATCCTGCGCCATGAGCCCACCGAGCCGGAGATGCTCACCCTGGAGGCCCGGGTCCGGTCGATCTGGACGGGCATCGAGGAGACAGCCCGCAGCGGCGACTGGCGGCCGCGCACGTCGAAGCTGTGCGACTGGTGCGCGCACCGCGACCTGTGCCCAGCGTTCGGCGGCACGCCGCCCGAGATCCCCGAGGGCGCCGTGCGCCTCGCCCTCGGGGTGGAGCCGGCGGCCAGCGCCTAGCGGGGCTCGAGCCGCTCGCCGCGCAGCACCCGGCCGAGGTCGTCGAGGGTCACGTCAGCCAGTGACCGGACCCTGCTGACGCCTGGGCGCGGCGCGATGCCGACCATGACCTCGATGGCGATGACGTGGGCGCCCGAGGCCGCCGCGGAGGCGATGCCCGCGGGCGAGTCCTCGAACGCGACGCAGTCGGCGATGTCCACGCCGAGCCGCGCGGCGGCGGTGAGGTAGGGCTCCGGGTCGGGCTTGGGGCGGGCGACCTCGTCACCGCACACCGAGATGTCGAACACCCCGGCGGACCGCACGAACGGGTCGGCGAGCTCGCGATGCGAGGACGTCACCAGTGCCATGGGCACCTGGGCGTCGACGAGCGCGGCCAACAGCTCCTGCGCTCCGGGCTGCCATGGTGTCCCAGCGGCGACACCGGCGGCGACCCGGGAGTTGAGGAACGAGCAGATCTCCTCGTCAGTGAGGTCGACGCCCCGGGACCGCAGCGCTGCGGCGCACATGCCCATCGGGTTGCCGACCATCGCGAGGCCGTCCTCATGCGTCCACTCCGCGCCGTGCGCGGCGGCCAGCTCGCGCTCCGCGCCGATCCAGAACGGCTCGGAGTCGATGAGCGTGCCATCCATGTCCCACAGCACAGCCGCTGGCAGGACCTTCGAGCCCGGCGAGGTCTGCCCGCCGGGCTGGGTGGCGGGGCGGGCGTGCGGGGCCAGGGCGTGGGCGGCTGCGTCAGCGAGATCGGGCATCTGACTGATGGTAGGCGAGGGTGCTTGTGGGGCGGCCGAGCGCCCGCGCGGCGGAGTTCGGCGCTGCGGCTCGGACGGTCCGCGGCAGCGCCCCTAGGCTGGGGTGATGAGCGAGCAGCCGCAGGGGCCGACCGACGTCCCGACCAGGGAGCCGATCATGCTGGCCGCCTTCGAGGGCTGGAACGACGCCGGGTCCGCCGCGACCCAGTCGCTCGAGCACCTGCACGAGGTGTGGGCGGCGGAGCAGGTCGACGAGCTCGACCCGGAGGACTACCACGACTTCCAGGTGAACCGCCCCGTCGTCGGGCCCGGTCCTGACGGGCGCCGGGAGATCACCTGGCCCACCACGTCGGTGGCGGTGGCCTCAGCGCCCCGCACCGGGCGCCAGGTGGTGCTGGTGCACGGCATCGAGCCGTCGATGCGGTGGCGGCGTTACTGCGCGGAGCTGCTGGACATCGCCGAGCGCCTCGGGGTGCGCACGGTCGTGACGGTGGGCGCGCTGCTCGCCGACGTGCCCCACACCCGGCCCATTCCGGTGACGACCACGAGCGAGGACGCGTCGGTGCGCGCGCGCCTCGGGGTGGAGACCAACAGCTATGAGGGCCCCACGGGCATCGTCGGCGTGCTGCAGCACGAGGCGGAGGCACGGGGCATGAACGCGCTGTCGCTGTGGGCTGCCGTGCCGCACTACGTGGCGCACCCGCCGTCGCCGAAGGCGACGCTGTCGCTGCTGACCAGCCTCGAGGGCCTGATCGGCGAGCCGGTGCCGCTCGGCGACCTGCCGGACGACGCGATCGCGTGGCAGCACGGGGTGGACGAGCTCTCCGCCGAGGACAGCGAGATCGCCGAGTACGTGCACCAGCTCGAGGAGGCGAAGGACACCGCCGAGCTGCCCGAGGCGAGCGGCGAGGCCATCGCGCAGGAGTTCGAGCGTTACCTGCGCCGGCGGGACAAGGGCACCGGCGGCTAGGCCGTCAGGCGGCGGGCCCGGGGGCCCGCTAGAGCCGCACGCCGAGCAGCGTGTTGACGGCCCGGGCGATGATGCCGGGCGCGCCCTCGACGGCGTCGTCGGTGCTGCCGCGCGAGATCGACTCGGCGGCCCACGCGTCGACGGCCGCCAGCGCGGCGGGCGCGTCGAGGTCGTTCGCGATCGCCGCGCGCATCGCGGCGAGTGTCGCCGTCGCGTCGGGGCCGCCGTTCCCGGCGACGGCTGCGCGCCACCGCTCGAGGCGCTGACGCGCGACGACCAGGTCGTTGCGGGTCCAGCTCCAGTCGTCGGCGTAGTGGTGGGCCAGCAGCGCCAGGCGGATGGCCATGGGGTCCTCGCCGGCCTCGCGCAGCCGCGAGACGAGCACCAGGTTCCCGCGCGACTTGCTCATCTTCTCGCCGTCGAGGCCCACCATCCCGGCGTGCGCGTGGTGGCGGGCGCCGTGGCCGGCGTCGAGGAGCCGGGCGTGGGACGTGCTCATCTCGTGGTGCGGGAAGCGCAGGTCCACGCCGCCGCCCTGCACGTCGAACGGGAGGCCGAGGCCGTCGCGGGCGATCACCGCGCACTCGATGTGCCAGCCGGGGCGGCCACGGCCGAGCGTGCCACCGTCCCAGGCGGGCTCGTCGGGGCGCTCGGCGCGCCACAGCAGCGGGTCGAGCGGGTGGCGCTTGCCGGGGCGGTCGGGGTCTCCCCCGCGCTCGCCGAAGACCTCGAGCATCGCCTCGGCGTCGAGGCCCGCGACCTCGCCGAAGGCCGGGTCGGCGGAGAGGTCGGCGTACACGTCGCCCTCCCCGTGGCCTGACGCGTCGGGGACGTCGACCCGGTACGCGGCGCCAGCGGCCACGAGCCGCTCGACGGCGTCGACGACGGCGGGCACGGACTCGACGGCGCCGGTGTAGACGTCCGGCGGGACGACCCCGAGGGCCGTCATGTCCTCCGCGAAGAGAGCCGTCTGCTCGCGGGCCAGCTCACGCCAGTCCATGCCGGTGGCGGTGGCGCGCTCGAGCAGCGGGTCGTCGACATCCGTGACGTTGGAGGCGTACCGCACCTGCTGCCCGGCGTCGGTCCACGCCCGTACCAGCAGGTCGAAGGCGACGTAGGTGGCCGCGTGTCCTAGGTGGGTCGCGTCATACGGGGTGATCCCGCACACGTAGAGCGTGGCGGTGGGCCCCGCAGCGGCCACGACGAGGTCGCCAGTCGTGGTGTCCCGAACTCGGACGGGCTCTCCCTGTCCGGGGAGCTGGGGGATCTGCGGGGCCGGCCAGGTAAGCACGTCGGAAGCCTAACCGCCGCGGGCGCGGGCTCTTACAACGCCCCCGTCGGCTGGGCGCCGATGGGGTCGAGCACTCCGGTGAGCAGCAGGATCGCGACCACGGCTGCCAGCGCCAGGCGGTAGATCACGAACGGCTTGTAGCTGAACGTGGAGACGATCTTGAGGAACGCGATGATGACGACGTAGCCGACGGCGAATGCCACGAGGGTGGCGACGAGCGTCGACGCGAAGCTCGGTGTGCCGTTCTGGCCGAAGTCCCCCACGCTCTTCGCAAGCTGGAACAGCCCGGACCCGAAGACGGCGGGCAGCGCCAGCAGGAACGAGTACCGGGCCGCGGCCTCACGCGTGTAGCCCATGAGCAGGCCGCCCGTGATCGTGCCGCCCGAACGGGACACGCCGGGAATCAGCGCCATCGCCTGGGCGAAGCCGAACAGCACCGCGTCCTTGGTGTTCAACTCGGTGATCTCGCGGCGCTTCGTGCCGATCCGGTCAGCCCAGCCGAGCACCAGCGCGAAGCCCGCGAGCGTGAGCACGATGAGCCACAGGTTGCGGAAGCTGCCCTCGATCCGGTCCTGGAACGCCAGGCCGAGCACGACGATGGGCACCGAGCCGAGGGCGATGAACCAGGCCATCAGCGCCTCGTGATCGGGCCGCTCACCGCGTGGCGCCCCGAGCCGCGCGCGCAGGTCAGTCCCCCGGTCGCCGCGCACCGACCGCCACCACGCGCGGCAGATGCTCGCGATGTCGCGGCGGAAGTAGAGCAGGACGGCGGTCTCGGTGCCGATCTGCGTGATGGCGGTGAACGCCGCGCCAGGGTCGGCTGAGCCGATCAACTCGCCGACGATGCGCAGGTGCGCGCTCGACGACACCGGGAGGAACTCGGTGAGCCCCTGCACCAGTCCGAGGACGATTGCTTCCCATGTACCCATGCCGGACTCCACGAGCGTGAACGATAGCCCCCCGGCGCCCGCTCCCCGATTACCCTTGCGCCTCATGGAACAGCGCCAGGTCGGCCGCACGGGTCTTCGCGTCTCCCACCTCGGCCTGGGCACGCTGACGTGGAGCCGTGACACCGATGAGCACGAGGCCCGTGAGCAGCTCCGCGACTTCGTCGACGCGGGCGGCACGCTGGTGGACACCTCGGCCTCCTACGCCGACGGTGGCGCGGAGGAGCTCATCGGCTCGCTGCTCGGCGACGTGGTGGCCCGTGAGGACGTCGTGCTGTGCACCAAGGCCGGCGTGCGTCGCACCGCCTCCGGGGGCGTCGTCGACGCGTCCCGCGGTGGTCTGCTGACGACGCTGGACGCCTCCCTCGCCCGGCTGCGCACCGACCATGTGGACCTGTGGCTGGTGCAGACGCCCGATCCGCGCACACCCCTCACCGAGACCGTCTCGGCGCTGCGGCTCGCGGTCACGAGCGGGCGTGCCCGCTACGTCGGCCTGTCCAACCACGCGGGATGGCAGGTCGCGCGCGCCGCCACGCTGATGGCGGACGACGTGGGCCTGGCCGCCGTCGAGGCGGAGTACTCGCTGCTGCAGCGCGGCATCGAGCGCGAGGTGCTGCCCGCAGCCGCCGATCTGGGCGTCGGGGTGCTCGCGTGGTCGCCGCTGGGCCGCGGTGTGCTGACCGGCAAGTACCGCCGGACGATCCCCGCTGACTCGCGCGCCGCGTCCCCTCACCTGGCGGGGTTCGTCGAGCCGTACCTGGGCGCCGACTCCCTCGCCGTCGTGGAGGCCGTGGCCATTGCCGCGCAGGGCCTGGACCGGAGCCCGCTCGACGTGGCTCTGGCGTGGCTGCGCGTGCGCGCCCAGGTGTCCTCGGCAATTGTCGGCGCGCGCACAGCCGCGCAGCTCCGCGCCTCACTTGCCGCGGAGGACGTCCAGCTCCCACCGGAGATCCTCCGCGCCCTGGACGAGGTCAGCGCACCCGATCTGGGCTACCCCGAGCGCCGCTGACGCGTTCCGTGACGCCCGCCGGTCACTGGTCCTGGCGGGCAGACCCGTCGACCAGGTCGTCCAGGTCGTCGTACTCGTCGTCGTCGGCGGAGTGCGGGGCGTCGCCCTCCTCGTCGAAGTCGTCGTCCTCGTCGTCGTCCCCGTCGTCCTCGTCGTCGTCCTCGTCATCGGCCAGGTCGAATGGCGTCGCCTCGCCGTGCACGGTGGCCAGCGCGTCGTCGTACACCTCGAACGCGTCGGCGAGGATGTCGTACGCGTCGTCCACTGCTGGGTCGTCCTCGCCACGCCGGGTGGTCACGGCGGCGTAGTGGGCTTCGAGCGCGGCGATGAGTCGGTCAAGCGCAGCACGGGGATCGGCGGTCATGCCACGACGGTAGCGCCGTGCCGTGCACAATGGCACTGAATCACACCGGGGCCCGCCTGCGTTGTCCCGGTCTGTCTGGAGAACGGTGGTGACGGATGACTGACAGGCACACAGGACGTCCGGTCCAGCGGGCGAAGAACATGCCCACCGCGCAGTTCGAGTACCGGGTGCTCACGTTCCCGGGCACCGTCAGCCGCGGCGACACCCGCAGGAGGCTGACGGAGGAGGCCGAGTACGGCAGGTGGGAGCTGGCCCGCTCCCGCCTCTACGCCGGCGGCGAGCGCAAGGTGTGGCTGCGGCGCAAGATCATCCGCGTGCGCAGCACGCTCGACCTGGTGGGCGGCCGCGACTGACGAGCCCCGTCAGGCTGTCTGGAGCAGCCGGTCGAGCACCCGGACGCCGAACTTGAGCGCGTCGACCGGCACCCGCTCGTCCACGCCGTGGAACATCGCCGAGAAGTCCAGCACGGCGGGAAGCCGCAGCGGGGCGAAGCCGTAGCCCGTGATGCCGAGCACCGACAGCGACTTGTTGTCTGTGCCGCCGGAGAGCGTGTACGGCAGCACAGCGGCGCCCGGGTCCTCCGCGAGAAGCGCCGCCGTCATGGCGTCCACGAGGTCGCCCTCGAACGGGACCTCGAGCGCCACATCCCGGTGCAGCACCTCGATCCGCACCTCCGGCCCCGCCAACTCGTGCAGCGTGGACATGAGCTGCGCCTCGTGCCCGGGCAGGAAGCGCCCGTCGATGACGGCCTCGGCGCGGCCGGGGATGACGTTGGCCTTGTACCCGGCGTTGAGCTGCGTGGGGTTGGCGGTGTTGCGGAGCGTGGCGCCGACGAAGCGCGACGCCGGGCCGAGGGCCCGTACCAGCCGGTCGACGGTCTGCGGGTCGAACGGGTCGAACGGGATCCCGGTCAGGTCGGAGACGCCGCGCAGCAGCCGCTCCACCGTCGGCGTCAGCGCGAGCGGCCAGGGGTGCTGACCGATGCGCGCCACGGCCGCGGCGAGGTGCGTGACGGCGTTGTCGTGGTTGACCTGGCTGCCATGGCCGGCGCGCCCGTCGGCGACCAGGCGCAGCCACCCGATGCCCTTCTCGGCGGTCTGCAGCAGGTAGGCCCGGCGGCCGTCGACCTCGACGGAGAATCCGCCGACCTCGCTGATCGCCTCCGTGGCGCCCTCGAACAGGTCGGGGCGGTGGTCCACAGCCCACCGGGCGCCGTGCACGCCGCCGGCCTCCTCGTCGGCGAAGAACGCGAGCACCACGTCGCGCGCCGGCTTGCGGCCCTCGCGGGCCATCTGCCGCACGACGGCGATCATCATCGCGTCCATGTCCTTCATGTCCACGGCGCCACGGCCCCAGATCAGCCCGTCGCGCTCCTCGCCGCCGAACGGGTCCACTGACCAGTCGGAGGCCTGCGCCGGGACCACGTCCAGGTGCCCGTGCAGCACGAGCGCCGGACGCTCGCTGTCGCGCCCCTCGAGCCGGACGACGACGTTGGCACGCCCGGGCTCGCTCTCGAAGTACTCAGGCTCCAGCCCGACCTCGGTCAGCAGCCCCATGACGTACTCCGCGGCGACACGCTCCCCCGGCCCAGACCCGTCGCCGTAATTCGACGTGTCGATCCGGATCAGCTCCTGGCAGATGCGGACGACCTCGTCGGCGGCGGTCGGGTGGCCGCCTGAGGCAGCGGGGGCGCCGACGGGCGCGGTGGACGAGGCACGGTCATCACCTGCGGACATGCCCCTCACCGTACCCGTCGGCGGATCACCAGGTCAGGCGCCTGCCACCCGGTGGACTCCCCGCGCCTGCTCCCGCTCAGTCGGTCGCGGCCGCCGCCGCGAGCAGGCCGCGCCGTGCGAGCAGCGGGGTGATCTCCGGGTCGCGCCCGCGCAGCTCCCGGAACGCGTCCATCGGGTCGCCCGAGCCGCCCTTCGCCAGCAGCGTGCGGCGGAACCGCTCGCCATTCGCTCGGCTGAGGCCGCCGTTCTCCTCGAACCACGTCACCGTGTCCGCGTCGAGCACCTCCGACCAGATGTACGAGTAGTAGCCCGCGGAGTAGCCGCCGCCGAACACGTGGTTGAAGTATGTGGTGCGGTAGCGCGGGGGCACCGGCGCGAACGCGATCCCGGCCCGCTCCAGCGCGGAGGCCTCGAACGCCACGACATCCTCTGCGTCGGTGGGCACGTCGGCCGGCGCCAACTGGTACCAGGCCTGGTCCAGCAGCGCCGCGGCCAGGTACTCGGTGGTGGCGAAGCCCTCGTTGTCGAGCCGCGAGGCCAGCATGGTGTCGACCCACTCCTGCGGCATCGGCTCGCCCGTGACATGGTGCACGGCGTACGCGCGCAGGATCGACGGCTCCCACGCCCACATCTCGTTGACCTGCGATGGGTACTCCACGAAGTCCCGGGGCACCTCGGTGCCGGACTGCGACGGATGCCGCACGTCGGAGAACAGCCCGTGCAGCGCGTGGCCGAACTCGTGGAACATCGTGATGACCTCGTCCCACGTGAGCAGCGTGGGCTCGCCCGCCGGGGGCTTGGGGATGTTGAGGTTGTTGACCACCACGGGCTTCTCGCCCAGCAGGTGGGACTGGTCCACGAGGTTGTTCATCCACGCGCCACCGCGCTTGGACTCGCGGGTCCAGAAGTCGCCGAGGAACAGCCCCAGCGGTGTGCCGTCCTCCTCGTGGACCTCGAAGACGCGCACGTCGGGGTGGTATCCCTGCAGGTCGGGCCGCTCGGTGAAGCGGATCCCGTAGAGCTCGGTGGCGGCGCGGAAGACGCCGTCGTGCAGCACACGCTCCAGCTCGAGGTACGGCCGCAGCAGCGAGTCGTCGAGCGAGCGGCGCTCCTTGCGCACCTGCTCGGCGTAGTACGCCCAGTCCCACGCCTCGAGCGTGGCGCCGGGCACATCGCGCTCCAGGGCGGCCTGCAGATCGGCGGCCTCGGCGCGGGCGTTCGCGACGGCGGCGGGCGCGAGCTGCGTGAGGATGCCGGTGGCCGCCGCGGAGGTCTTTGCCGTGGCGTCCTCGGCGATGTAGGCCGCGTGGTGCTCGTAGCCCAGCAGGCGGGCGCGCTCGGCGCGCAGCCGCACCAGGGCGAGCACTGTGGCGCGGGTGTCGTGCTCGCCGCCGGTGGCGCCACGGGTCACGGATGCGGTGTGCAGCCGCTCGCGCAGCGCGCGGTCCCGCAG
>JAEWEI010000445.1 GCA_023389545.1 Actinomycetes bacterium
GCGGGCCAGCCCGTCACCCGCAGCAGCGTCGCCGCAGCGGGATCGTTGACCCACAGCAGCGGCGCGCCCATCCCCAGCCGGCGCGCGGCGGCCCGGACCGCGCGCGCGCGCCGGACGTCGCCACGCGGGTCGACGCGGCGGGGAAGCCACTTGGTGGCGCGCAACGCCCACAGGCGGCCTTGCGCGCCACCCTCGTCGGGTCCGATCGCGCGCAGGCTCCGGCCCGTGCCCACCGGCGCCCCGCGACGCAGGTCGTGCAGGGGGTCGACGGGCGGCTCGAGCAGCAGCACACGCAGGGCAGGGTCGGCGCGCAGCAGGCCCGCGAGCAGGTGCTGGTTGCGCCGCCAGACCTCGTCCCACGGCTCAAGGGAGGCGACGACCAGGTCGTGGCCGCCCTGCGCCGCGGCCCGCGCGTCCTCCTGCCCAGGAGGGGACGGGTCCTGATGCGCGGCGCCCGCGTCGTCGGCCACCAGGGCCTCGTTGCCCACCAGGGCCTCGCTGTCCACCACGGGCTCGCTGTCCACCACGGGCTCGCCGGTCATGACGGCGCCGCCGCGCGGTAGACGTCCTCCAGCCGGGCGGCATGCGCCTCGACTGTGAGACGGCTGCGCTGCACGCGTCGCAGGTCCTCGCCGTAGTCGGCGCGGCGGCCCGGGTCGAGGGCCAGCGCCGCGAGGGCCGCTCCCGCCGCTCCGACATCGGCAGTGTCGACGAGCGTGGCGAGCGGGCTGGCCCCGACCGTCTCGTCATGGCCCCCGCCCGCGGCAGCCACCACGGGCAGGCCGTGGGCCATCGCCTCCACCACGGACAGCCCGTAGGGCTCGTCGGGCCGGGGCGCGAGGAACACCGCCGCCTGGGCCATCAGCTCCCCGACATCCGCCCGGGCGCCGAGGAACTCGCAGGACCCGGCCACGCCCAGCGCGTCGGCCAGTCGGCGCGACTCATCCCGCAGCGACCCGTCGCCCGCCACCAGGAGCCGCCAGCCACGGCCCGCCAACTCGGAGGCCGCCCAGACGCGCAACGCCAGGTCGGTGCGCTTCTCGGCCTCGAGCCGCTGGGCCACGAGCACCACGGGGGCTCGCGGCCTCCGGGCGACCGGCTGCGGCGGAACCCCCGGGTGGATCACCGTGGACGGGCCCTCGATGCGCTGGGCGACGAACGCGCTGATCGCGACCTGATCGGCGACGCCCCGCGTCACCAGGCGGCCGGCCAGCCGGGCTGGCGGGCTCGAGCCCCGGCGGCCCGCGAAGTGCCGTGTGACCACCACCGGCGCCCGGGCGCCCACCAGGGCGGCTGACTCCGCAGCCGTCATGTGCGCGTGCGCCAGGCGCACGTCTCGCAGGGCCAGCAGTCCGCGGACCGCCTGCCACGGTGTCGCGGCGGGCGACCACCGGACGCCGGCACCTGCCAGCTCGGCGCGCATCCGCTGCGGCTCGCCACCCAGGACGTGCACCCGCAGGCCGCGTGCGTTCTGCTCCCGGGCCAGCGTCGCGACGTAGCGCTCCACGCCTGCGAACGCCGACGTGCAGACCACGTGCGCGACGTCGATGGCGGGCCTCACCGTGTCACCGCGCTCTCGTGCGGCGGGTCGAGGGCGTCGGTGGGGGCACGGCGCGTGAGCGCATGCGCCTGCGCGCCCAGGCACACGCCTGCCACCGCGAACGGGATGGAGACCTGGCCGGCGACCCAGAACAGGTCGAACTGGCCCTGCGTGAACCGCATGAGCACGATGGCGAACGCGAGCGTGCCGAATCGCGGGTCCACCCGCCACAACACCACGAGGGACACCACGACCAGCAGCACCCACCCCACGAGCCCCACGGCGCCCGCCGAGGACAGCACCTCGAACTCCGCGTTGGGCGGCTGGAACCGCTCCGGGAAGCGGTCCGTGTACCACCAGCGCAGCCCGGCGCCGAAGGCCGGGTACTGCTCCCAGATCGCCACCGACTGCTCGAACCAGGCCAGCCGCTGGTTCGCGGAGTTGTGCTGATCGGCGGAGGCGATCTGATCCCGCACGAGGGACACCACGGCGACGGCGACCGCCAGCCCGGCGACCACGACGAGCTTGGACCGGCGGCGGGTGGGGTCGGGCCGCAGCGCCACGATGGTGACGGCGATGGCGAGCCCGATCATCGCCTGCCGGGACTGCGCGGCGAGGATGCCCGTCAGGAACAGCGCTAGCAGCGCCATGCACCAGCCGTCGTGCCACCGCAGCCACTGCGGCCGCGCGTAGACGATCAGCGCGGCGAAGGCGAACACGCAGCCCAGGTAGTTCTTGTGCATCATCAGCGGTTCGTCCAGGAAGACCGGGCCGATGTCGCCGGCCGCCGCCGCGATGACCCAGGTGGCGCAGGCCACCACTGCCACGCAGGCCGCCGCCCCGACGTACAGCGCGAGGGCCAGCGGCCCGTGGCCCGAGGCGCCTGCCGCCCATCCGACGAGGAGCGCGCCCGCCACCAGCAGCCAGGAGTGGAACCACTCCGTGGTGTTCGCGGCGTAGGGGTTCGCGATGACCGTGAACAGCACGAGCGCCTGGTACACCGCCGAGGCCCACAGCAGCGACCGCATGGGCGCGCTGAACGGCCGGGCGCCGAGGATCAGCGCGGGCCACAGCGCGATGAACAGCACCAGGTCGGAGACGGACAGGCCGCC
>JAEWEI010000448.1 GCA_023389545.1 Actinomycetes bacterium
GCGGCGGTCCGGTTGGGCGCGAACCCGTTGCGGCCACGTGAGCAGGAGCTGCTCGACCTGGTGGCCAGCGGGTGCTCGGTGCGCGAGTCCGCGCAGCGGCTGTTCCTATCCGAGGGCACTGTGCGCAATTACCTGTCCGCGATCGTGGACAAGCTCGGAGCACGGGGCCGGGTGGACGCCATCCGGATCGCCCAGGACAACGGCTGGCTCTGACACCCTTTCACCGACCTCCCATCTGGCGGGGATAGAGTCCCGCCGGAGCGGGGCCGCCGTGGCCCCGCGTCGAGGCTCGACTGGGCGGACGCCCGCGTCGGACCCGGGATCGATCGAGGAGCCTGGACGCACGGTGGCAGGTCGGCACAGCACGCGCGGATCCGCGCTGGTGGCCCAGCGGCCATCCACCGGAGTCGCCTGGGATGCCCCGCTCGCCGTGCGACCCGCGACCGCGCCGCGCGCCGGCCTGCCAGCCCGCCCTGCTGCCCTGTCGGCCCAGGCGGCGCGAGAGGCGCTGCGCTCGGCCTGCCGCACCTCCCTCGCCCGCCAGCTCCTGCGGTTCGCACTGGTCGGGGCGGTGATGACCGCGTCCTACGTGGCGCTGTTCCTGCTGCTGCGCAGCCCTCTGGGCGCCCAGGCCGCCAATGTCGTCGCCCTGTTCGTCACCGCCGTCGGGAACACCGCCGCGAACCGCCGTGTCACGTTCGGCGTGCGCGGCCGTGCGCGCGCCATGACCCAGCACGGGCAGGGGCTGCTGATCTTCGCGGTGAGCTGGGCGCTGACCTCGGGGTCGCTCGCGCTGCTCCAGGCGATCTCCCCGCGGGCCTCGGCGACCGTCGACCTCGCGGTGCTGGTCGCCGCGAACCTGGGCGCCACGCTAGTGCGCTTCATCCTGCTGCGGCACTGGGTGTTCCGGGCGCCGCCCGCGGCGGACCTGGCGGGCCCGGCACGCCGCTGACGCCCACGCCCGCCGGAGGCCGCCCTACCGCACGGCCGGCGGGGCAGCGTCAGAGCGGGTACGCGCTGTAGAAGTCGCGGATCTCCTCGGCCGGGCCGGTGACCTTGAAGACGGTGGTGCCGTTGGACCACACCGCGACGCCGTCGGCGCCCACGAGGCCCCAGGTGTACGTCCCGACGACGGTCCCGTCGACGGTGACGTCACCTGACTCCGGGGCGAGCGCGGGACCGGTCGAGCCGGCGCCCGCGGAGGCGGACGGCTCAGGGGTCGAGGGCTCGGAAGCGCCCGGCTCGGCGGCGGGGAGCTCGGCGGCGAGGCGCTGGGCGTGTGCGGCGGCCTCCTCGGCCGTCTCCCACTGTCCGGCCTGCACGGTGACAGTGCCGGCGCCGCCGTCGGTGTACGTCTCGGTGTAGGCCTCGATGGCCCCGGCCGCGAGCCAGGCCTCGTCATTGGCGGAGGTGGCGAGCGCGAACTGCAGCACTGAGGCGGGCAGCGCGGCGGCGAATGGGGTCGCTGCCTCGCGCGTCGCGGAGGCGACCGTGGGGGTGGGCGACGGCAGGAACACGGTGGCGGCGTCGGTCGCCTGCTGCGGCGCGTCGTCGCGGTTGAGCAGAAGGGCAGTGGTCAGGCCGCCCACCACGACGACGGCGGCTGCGATGCCGCCGATGAGCAGCATCCGGCGCTTGCGGGCCGCGCCGTCGGCAGCGGCGTGCGCGGCGGTCCCGGCGGGCTCGGAGGCCGTGGGCGCAGCAGCGCCGTCGATCCCCTGCGGCCACAGCAGCGACGGCTCGGACGGGCGCTCCGCAGGCTGTCCGGGCTGCCCGCCCGGCCGGATGTCGCTCATGTGGCACGTCTCCCCTGCTGCGCGTCGCCCGGGCCCGGGCGTGGTCGCTAGCACCCTAGTGGGTGGCGCCGCCCGTGCCCTCGCGGCGCGCCTGCCGGCTCATCTTCTGAACCTGCTGGGTGGCGACGGACGCGAGCAGGCCCACGATGACCAGGTCCAGGAAGATCTGGATCGTGGTCACGATCCGGGCGGCCTGGCCGACCGCGTGCACGTCCCCGTATCCCACGGTGCCCAGGGTGACGACCGTGTAGTAGAGGGCGTCGGTGCGGGTCACGATGCCGTCCATCTGCCCGACCGCGCGCGTCGCGAGCCCGTAGTAGGTCAGCGAGAAGAAGACGACGAGCGCGTACAGCACCACCATGATGCTGGCCAGCCGCTCCCCCGTGTCGTTCTCCGAGGAATGGAGCTGGCGGCGGACCTGGTGGACCGTGAGCGCGATGAGCGCCAGCACCCCCACCCCGAACACGATGATGCGGACCACCAGCCGGGACGGGGCGTCTTGCGAGTCCAGAGGCACCGCGTAGTAGACGAAGATCGCGCACGCGAGCAGCGCCGCCGAGTGGATCCAGCGGCCCGGCGTCCCGAAGCGCCGCTCTGCTGCCATGCGCCCCATCCTCCGGTCAACGCCTCATGTCCGCGCGGCGTGCCACCGCGGGCGGCCACGGGCGCGGAGGGCTGTGTGGGCGGCGGGGGCTAGCGTGCCTGCGTGACCTCCACCAGTGCCCGGCGCCCTGAGCCCCGCAACCGCGCCGCCCGTGCCGGATACCGTTGCGGGGAGTGCGGGTGGACCACGTCCAAGTGGGTCGGGCGGTGCGGCGAGTGCCAGGCCTGGGGCTCGGTGCTCGAGGACACAGGGCCGGGAGGCGGTGCGCCGCGCACGGCGGCCGTGGCCCCCACGCGGAGCCCGGCGCGCCCCATCGCCGAGATCGACGTGGAGGCGAGTCGGGCGCGGCCCACCGGCGTCGACGAGCTGGACCGAGTGCGCGGCGGCGGCCTCGTGCCCGGGGCCGTCGTGCTGCTCGCCGGGGAGCCCGGCGTGGGCAAGTCGACGCTGCTGTTGGACGTCGCCAGTCGGGCCGCGCGCGCGGGGCGGCAGGGCTCGCGTGAAGCGACTGGGCGCCGCGTGCTCTACATCACCGGGGAGGAGTCCGCCGGGCAGGTGCGGCTGCGCGCGGAGCGGATCGGCGCTCTCGACGCCCACCTGCTGCTCGCCGCGGAGACGGACCTCGGCACAGTGCTCGGCCACGTCGAGCAGATCGAGCCGGACCTGTTGGTCGTCGACTCGGTGCAGACCATCGCGTCCGCCGCGATCGAGGGCGCCGCTGGCGGCGTGAGCCAGGTGCGGGAGGTCGCGGGCGCCCTGATCGCCGTCGCCAAAGAGCGCGACATGCCCGTGGTGCTCGTCGGGCACGTCACCAAGGACGGCTCGGTGGCGGGCCCCCGCACCCTGGAGCACCTGGTGGACGTGGTCTGCCAGTTCGAGGGCGAGCGGCACTCGCGGCTGCGGCTGCTGCGCGCCACCAAGAACAGGTTCGGCCCCACGGACGAGGTCGGCTGTTTCGACCTCACCGAGTCCGGCATCGAGGGGCTCGCCGATCCGAGCGGGCTGTTCGTCTCGAACGCCCTGCACCACGTGCCGGGCACCTGCGTGACGGTCACCCTGGAGGGCCGCCGGCCGCTCGCCACCGAGGTGCAGGCGCTCGTCGCGCCCAGCATGCTCGCCAACCCCAGGCGCACCACCAGCGGGATCGACTCCAGCCGGCTCGCGATGGTCCTCGCGGTGCTGCAGCG
>JAEWEI010000452.1 GCA_023389545.1 Actinomycetes bacterium
CCCAGTCCGAGGATGCGGGAGTGCGCCGGTCCGGTGGACTGCGTGAGGGTGGGACGGGTCACGAGGAGGTCTCCTGGCTGATCGGGGCAGCGTGGCGGGCGATGAGGTCGCGTGCGGCCTCGATGTCGGTCGGAGACTTGAGCGCCACCGTCTCCACCCCGGGCAGCGTACGCCGGGCCAGGCCGGTGAGGACCCCACCGGGGGCGAGCTCGAGCAGGCCCGTGACGCCCAGTCGCCGCATCGTCTCCTGGCACAGGTCCCAGCGCACGGGCGCGACGATCTGCTGCGCGATGCGGTGCAGCACGTCGGGCCCCGCCCCGAGCGGGCCGGGTGCGCCGGGCAGCTCGCCGTAGGCGGCGCCGTCGGCGTCCGAGAGCAGGACCATCCGCGGGTCCTGCGCGGCGCGGGCGGCGGCCACCGGCGCGAAGCCGTCGAGCGCGGACTGCATGAACGGGGTGTGGAACGCCCCCGCGACCTGCAGCGGGATGACGCGGGCGCGGGCGGGCGGGTTCTGGGCGAGTGAGGCGAGGCCCTCCAGGGAGCCCGCGGCGACGACCTGGCCGCCGCCGTTGACGTTCGCCGGCCACAGGCCCGCCTCGGCGATCGCCGCGAGGACCTGCTCGGGGTCGCCGCCCACGACGGCGCTCATGCCGGTGGGCTCGGCAGCTGCGGCCTGCGCCATCAGCGAGGCGCGGACGGCGACGAGGCCCACCGCGTCCTCGTCGGCGAGCACGCCGGCGACAGCTGCCGCCGTGAGCTCCCCGACGGAGTGGCCAGCGGTGACGCCCGCGACCGCCGCGGCGTCCTGGCCGTCGAGGACCGCGCGCAGGGCCACCAGCGACATCGCCACGATCAGCGGCTGCGCGACGGCTGTGTCCCGGATCGTCTCAGCGTCGGACGTGACGCCGTGCGCCGTCAGGTCCACCCCCGCAGCCTGCGAGAACGCGGCGACACGCCCGGCTGTGCCCTCGAGTTCAAGCCACGGGGCGAGCATTCCGGGGGTCTGGGAGCCCTGACCTGGGCACACGATGGCAAGCACGTGTCGACTATGCCCGCCAGGGACCTTCGGGCGGTCCCCACGACGCGCACCAACCTTCGGTCAGGCCGTTGTGTCGACCCTACAAAGGCCTCGAAGGCGCGAGTTCCTCACCCGGCGGCCCTCATCCATCGGCGCCCAGACGGCCCAGCGCGAGAGCCGTCTGCAGCACGTAGGACTCGCGCGGGTCGAGCGGGTCCCAGCCCGTCACGTCAGCGACCCTGCGCAGGCGGTAGCGGACAGTGTTGGGGTGCACGTACAGCGTGCGCGCAGCGGCCTCGAGCGAGCGGCCGGCCCCCAGGTACGCCGACAGCGTCTCGAGCAGCGACCCCGTGCTGGCCGCGAGCGGCGCATACGCCTGGGCCACCAGCATCTTGCGCGCGGTGGCGTCCCCGATCAGCACGCGCTCGGGCAGCAGGTCGTCGGCCTGCACCGGGCGCGGGGCCTGTTCCCAGGCCGGCGCGGCGAGAAGGCCGGAGAACGCGGCGCGGGCCGACTTGGCCGCCTCGACGACGTGCTGCACGGTGGGGCCGATGACCACGGGCCCGGGCCCGAACTTCGGCAGCAGCGACGCCGCGGCTGCCACGAGGTCACCCTCGCCGCCCAGGAACACGACGAGGCGGTCGCCCTGTATCCCCACGAGGGCGTCCTCAGCGGCGCGCCGCGTGGCGCGGCGGAGGTCGGCGGTGCGGACGTCGTCCAGGGGAGAGGTCGTGGTGCCCACCATCACCAGGGTCTGGCCGCGCCCGACCCAGCCGAGCGCCGCCACCCGGGAGCGCAGCGAGTCGTCCACGTCGCCGCGCACGAGCGCGTCCACGACGAGCGCCTCGAGGCGCGCGTCCCAGGCGCCGCGGACCTCCGCCGCCCGGGCGTAGACCTCCGCGGCGGAGAAGGCCACCTCGCGCGAGTACCGCAGGACGGCCTCGCGCAGGTCCCGCTCCGCGCCCGGGGCCGCGAGCTGGTCGCTGTGCCGTTCGACCACGTCGACCAGCACGCGCACGAGTTGGAGCGTGTGCTGCAACGAGATGGACCGGGTCAGCTCAGGCGGCGCCGCCGCGAAGATCTCGCCGACACCGTGCGGCGGGCTCGACGGGTCGCTGAACCAGGTGACGAAGGCCGTGATGCCCGCCTGGGCGACGAGCCCCACCGAGGAGCGGTCCTCGGCAGGGAGCGCGCGATACCAGTCGAGGTCCTCGTCGAGCCTGCGCATGGCCGCCGCCGTGAGCAGGCCGTTCCCATCGCGCACCCGGCGCAGCGTCTCTATGCCGGCGCGTTGGGCGGGCGCCGGCGCGCTCGTCGCGTCCTCGGCCGCGCGGTCGATCTCGGGCGTCGTCGCCCCGGCGAGGGCTGTCGGGGGGCGGCGCTGCGAGACCATGGGCCGAGCATAGGCATGGAATTGTGGGAAGTCGACAAAAGCGCGGGCGCGCGCAAGCTCGCGGCCAGCTGGCGTGTGGGGGAGCGCGAGGCGGGGGTGAGCGACTAAGGTCGCGTCATGGCTCTCCTGCCGCGACTCCGTCAGCTCATGCGACGCCCCTCATCGGCGTCGCGGGTCGGCGCGCGGCGTCCGACCACGACAGCGCGCCGAGGGGACACCTTGCACGAAGACGCTCTGCGCTCAGTGCTGAGCGACGACCCGAACAACGAGCGGGCCTTCCGCGCCCTGGCGGAGATCGTCCGCCGCCGCGCCGCCGAGCCCGAGGACTCCGAGCACGACCCCCTCGCCCGCGCGCTGCCCGAGGGCGAGCGCCAACGGGCAGCCGACTTGGCGGTGTGGTCGCTCGGCGAGGAGCTCGCCGGCAACCCGCGCGCCTGGTACCCGCTCATCGAGGTGGCACGCCTCTCCGTCCGGGACGACCACGAGGGCACCCTGCGCCGACTGACCACGGCCGCCGAGCGGGAGCCCACCGGCCGCGCCCTCGCCGAGGGGCTCAAGGTGCTCCGCGAGGCGGACATGCCGGTGGACGCGCTCTGGCTCGGCGTGGGCCACTGGCGCCCGCGCGAGCACGAGATCGAGGTCGGCAGGCAACTGGTCCTCGCCTCGATCGAGGCGGGCCGCCCGTTGGAGGCCAAGCAGCACCTCGCCTCGCTCGACATGCACCCCGACGTCGAGGCCGCCGCGCAGCTCCGCCTCGAGCTCGGCGACGCCATCGCCCACGCGGAGCAGCAGCACTCGCCTGACGCCTGACGTCGCTGGCTGACGCCGTCTCGTCTGCGAGATCGCACCACGGTCATCGTCCGCGCGAGCCCGCCACACCACGGGAGAGGC
>JAEWEI010000014.1 GCA_023389545.1 Actinomycetes bacterium
AGATCGGCGACCGGCCGATGATCGGGCACTCGGGCGGCTACCCGGGCCACATCACGCGCACCTACATCGACCCGAAGGACAAGCTCGTGGTGAGCGTGCTGACCAACGCGGTGGACGGCCCGGCCGACCAGATCGCCACCGCCCTGGTCAAGCTCATCGACGCGGCGTTGACCCCCCGCCCGGGTTACACGCCCGCCGCGCCCGCCGACGACCTGCCCTCGCTGGAGTCGTACACGGGCCGCTTCGCGAACCTGTGGGGCCTGCTCGACCTGACGGTGCTCGGCGGGCGCGTCGTCGCGCTGTGCCCCACCCTGGCCGACCCGCTGGGCGAGTTCGAAGAGCTCGAGGTGGTGGGACCCGACACGCTGCGCATCCACCCCCAGACCGGCTTCGGCGGATCCGGCGAGCTGGTGCGCCTGGAGCGCGCGGCCGATGGCTCCATCGCATCGGTGCGCTTCGGCGGGATGACGAGCTGGCCGGTCGAGGAGTTCTTGCGCCGGCGTCCCTCCATGCTGCGCGTCGCCACGGCTGACGTGGGCGCGTGACGGACGCGAGCGACAGTCCCTGACGGGGCGGAGGCGGGACCTCCAGGTCAGGGTCGGCGAGCCCGCCGGAACCCGTCCGCGACGCTCCAGCCCGCGAGTGCGAGCGTGCCCGCCACCAGGCACACCGCGAGCACCCGCTGCGCGTCGAGGTCGAGGTCGAGGAAGTCCACGAATACGGGGTCGACGAGCCGTCCGCTCACCGTGAGGCCGGTGACCAGCGTCGCTCCCGCTGTCGCGACCACCGCGTTCAGCGTGGCGGCGCCGGTGGTCCACCGCCCCAGCACCCGCGCCCTCGCGGTGACGAGCGTCCCGGCGAGGATCAGCGCGACGCCGACGATGAGGCTCCACGGCAGGAGCGCCGGGTCCAGCACGGACATCCGCCCGGCGTCCGGGACGTCCCACGGGACGGTGGCGACGACGAGGCCGGCCACGGCCAGGGCCACCGCGACGAGGCCCAGCGTCCGCTCCGCACGGCTGGACGGCTGCCCGTCGTTCGGCTCGCGGGCCGGGAGGGAGTCCACGGTCCACTGCCCCGCCGGGGCGCCGGCCCGGTCCAGTCGCGCGAAGACGAGTGTGGTGATCGCGAAGATCCACACGCCGGTGGTCAGCGTGGCGCCGGCCACCGGCGCGAGGATCGCCCAGAATGGCTTGCCCTCGACGGCGAGGCTGATCGCGACCCCGAGCGCCACGAATGGCAGCGCGCTCCAGAGGATGACCTGCACGATCCGCCGCCACGTCGGGTACCACCGCGGGCCGATCAGGTGGAGGGGCCGCGCGGCGTAGTCGGCGGCGAGGACGGCGGGGTCGCCGAGGCCGTTCAGCACCGCCAGCTCGGCGGCGGCCGGATCCTCCCCCTGGTCGATGCGCGCGTCCACCTGATCGCGAATCGACGATCGCAGCTCCGCGGCGTGGTCGTCGCGCTGCTCGGCGGGCAGCCCTCGCGTCGCGGCCTCGATGTAACGGCTGGTGTACGCGTCCGTGGTGATCGGCTCGGGGGTCATCTCGGCTCCGGGTCAGTCAGCCAGCGCGTCGATGGCCTGGGCCAGCGCGCGCCAGTCTGCGGTCAGGGCGTCGGCGAGGCGGTTCCCCGCGTCGGAGGTGCGGTAGAACTTGCGGGGCCGGGCCTCGCCGGTGTCCCACTCGCTCGTCAGGCAGCCCTGCTTCTCGAGTCGGCGCAGCAGGGGGTACAGGGTGCTCGCGTCGGTGTCGAAGCCGCGCGCGGCGAGGTCTTCGAGCAGGCCGTAGCCGTATCCGGGCGTGCGCAGGATCCGCAGGCATGCGAGCACCACGGTGCCGCGACGCAGTTCTTGGCGGTGCGTCTCGAATCCCTCTGGCTCACCCACGCAGACGACAATAGTGTGTGACGCACACTATTGCCACCGACTGACCACCGGGCCCGGCAGCGCCCCGCTCGGGCGTCAGGCGTGGCGGATGTGCCCGCCGCGCCGGGCCGGCACCACCATCGGCGTGCCCGTCTCCGGATCGGGCACCACCCGGCACGCGAGCCCGAAGACATCGGCCATGCGCTCGGCGGTGATGACCTCCTGCGGGTCGCCCTGCGCGACCACGGCGCCGCCCTTCATCGCGATGAGGTGCGTGGCGTAACGGGCCGCCTGGTTGATGTCATGCAGCACCGCCACGAGGGTGCGGCCCTGCTCGTGCAGGTGCGCGCACAGGTCCATGACCTCGAGCTGGTGGGCGATGTCCAGGAACGTGGTGGGCTCGTCGAGCAGCAGCAGGTCGGTCTGCTGGGCCAGGGCCATCGCCAGCCACACCCGCTGGCGCTGCCCGCCGGAGAGCTCGCTGACCAGCCGCTCACGCAGGTTGGTGACCTCGGTGGCCTCGAGGGCGTCCCGGACGGCGGCCTCGTCGGCGGCGGACCACTGCCGCAGCAGCCCCTGGTGCGGGTAGCGGCCGCGGGCCACCAGGTCGCCCACCGTGATGGCCTCGGGGGCGACCGGGCTCTGCGGCAGCAACGCGATCCGCTTGGCCACCTGCTTGGTGCGCAGCCCGGAGATGGGGGCGCCGTCGAGCAGCACCCGGCCGGAGCGCGGGATGAGCGTGCGGGCCAGCGCGCGCAGCAGCGTGGACTTGCCGCAGCCGTTGGGGCCGATGATCACGGTGAACGACTCGCGCGGCACCGACACCGTCAGGTCCTCGACGACGACCGTCTTGTCGTAGGCGAGCGTCAGCCCCTCGGCGCGCAGCGGCGGCTCGCCGAATGCGGCGGCCGGGTGGGCGCCGCCCGCGGTGTGCGTCGGGACTGAGGTCGAGCTGGTCACGGAGGTCACACCGCACCCCTTCTCCACTCGCGGATCAACAGGATCGCCAGGTAGACGCCGCCGAGCGCGGCGGTCACCACACCGACGGGGTACTGCACGCCGAACGGCAGGCGTTGGGCCAGCAGGTCGGCGACCACCAGCACGGCCCCGCCGGTACAAGCGGCCGCGACCATCCCCGGCCCGGTGGACCGGGTCAGGCGGCGGGCGATCTGCGGCGCGGTCAGCGCCACGAACGCCACGGGGCCGCTGACGGTGACGGCCGCCGAGGTCAGCAGCACGGCGACCCCCACGGCGAGGTTGCGGGTGTGGGTGGGGTTGACGCCCAGCCCGATGGCGGCGTCATCGCCCATCTCCACGAGCTGGAGGCGCCGGGTCAGCAGCAGCGCGGCGGGGATCAGCACGAACAGCGCCAGCGCGATGAGCGTGACGTCGCTCCACCGGCGCGAGGCGAGCGAGCCGTTGAGCCACGCGGCCATCGCGAACGGGTCCTCCCGGGTGGCCCGCGCCAGCGCGAGCTGCACGAACGCCAGGGCCATGGCGCCGACGGCGATTCCGGTGACGACCATCCGGTACGGCGCCGCGAAGCCGCGCCCCGAGCCGACGTACACCGCGCCGATCGCGATGCCGGCGCCGGCCAACGCCCCCACGCTCGCGGGCACGAAGCCCGGCCACACCAGCGACGCGGCAGCCGCGCCCGCGGCCGCCCCGGCGCCGAGCCCGATCACGTCGGGGCTGCCGAGCGGGTTGCGGGTGACGCTCTGGAAGATCGAGCCGGCCACCCCGAACGCCGCCCCGGCCAGGGCGCCGACGAGCAGTCGCGGCAGCCGGTTGGTGCGCAGCACCCACTCCTGCGCCCGGGTGCCGTTCCCGGCGAGCACGCCCGGCAGCTCCCGCAACGGGATGCCGAGCTCGCCGATGGTCAGCGTGAGCAGCGCCGCGACCACCGCCAGCGCGAGCATCGCGACGCAGACGAGCACCGCCCGGCCCTTCCAGTGCAACGCGCCGAGCGGCCCGAGGGACAGCACCGGGACGCGCGCCTCGGCGCCGTCCGGCCGGGTCAGCGTGGGGGCGCTCACAGCGCGGCCCCCCGTCGGCGCACGGCCGCGATGAGGAACGGGGCGCCGAGGAACGCGGTGACGGCGCCCACCAT
>JAEWEI010000099.1 GCA_023389545.1 Actinomycetes bacterium
GAGCACGTCGAACGAGAGATGGGAGGTGACGGTCCGCAGCACCGACGTCATGGCCTCTCGGGAGGGACATCCTGGGCAGGGGGAGCCGGGCGTGCACTCGGCGCAGATGCAGTGTGAGGCCGCGCCGGGCCATGCGCCAGGGGGAGTTTCGGGCGTGCTGTCCGACGCCGCCGTCCGAGGGCCCGCAGCACCGGCCGCGGGCCTATGACGAAGGCCCTGACCGCGGCGTTCTGCGCGGTCAGGGCCTTCGGGTGGCTCCCTCGACTGGACTCGAACCAGTAACCGTCCGATTAACAGTCGGATGCTCTGCCAATTGAGCTACGAGGGATCGTGGCGGACATGACTGTAGCAGCCGCTCGAGGGTGGTTCGAAATCGGCGGGCGTCCTCCCGGGGCCTGCGGGAGGGTGTGGCCGCCGGCCCTAGTCGGGGAGCCCCGCAGCGCGCCGGACGCGCAGCTCCGCGGCGTCCACGAGCGCTCCGACGCGGGGCTCGGCCAGGTCCACCGAGGCGTCCCCGATGACCTGCGAGACGAGGTTCCCGCGCTCGTCGCGGCGCAGCGCGACCCGCACCGTCGCCCCGCCGGGCAGCACCACGGTCTCGGAGTGCACCACCGAGGACTGGACGCGCTCGCGCAGCGCCTGGGCGAAGGCCGGGGCCCCGCGCTCGGTGAGCGGGAGGTCCTCGGTGGTCCCGTCCACCCAGTGCACGGTGATGGTGGAGGTCTCGACGGTGAGCTGTGCGCGGTCGACCTCGATCCACGGGCGCCGCAGCACCGCCTCCGCGCCGGCCAGGCACAGCGCGAGCCTGGTGGCCGCAGCCCAGCGGCCGTCCACGAGCTCGACGGCGGCGAGGACGCGGTCCCCGGGCGGGAGGGCCAGCCGGGCGCGAACCGGGGCAGGCAAGGACGGGCGGCGCGAGAACAGGGGCACAGCCCCACGTTAGCCGTGCCGGGCCGCTGGGCTGCGGCACGGCCCGGATCGCCAGGGCGACGACTGGAACCGGTAACCTGTCCCGTCGCGGGCCAGTAGCTCAGCCGGTCAGAGCAGCGGACTCATAATCCGTCGGTCGTGGGTTCAAGCCCCACCTGGCCCACCGTCACCCGGGCGCCGCGCGCCCGGCCGCGGGAGCCGTAGAGCGGGACAGGGCGCCTCATCCGCACAGGATGAGGCGCCCTCGCCTGCCGTGGGCATCGCCACCGCGTCCCGCTCGCGCCTGGACGTTGCGCCGAGCATAGAGGGGACTTTGGTCCCGCGCATGGGGGAAGCCGATGTTGTCGTGTTCCTCCTGTCTTCGCGCGGAGGGCGCCTTTCCGGACGTATGTTCAGGACACCGCCCGATTTCACCCGGTGGTTTCTTGCACGCTTGTCCAGTTTCCTGCATAGTTCAGGGCGTCAGCGAGAACGGCAAACCCGCCGCGAGGTGGGGACGCAAAGCCACGGGGCCTTCACGGTTAGCCGAGCTACCGAACGACAGGAGCGAAAAGTCATGGCCATTACCACCCCCAACCGCAACGAGTCCGCCGCGATGCCGGGTGCGCTGCTCACGCCCGGTGAGGTGGCAGTGCTGTTCCGCGTCGACCCGAAGACGGTGACGCGCTGGGCCCAGGCGGGCAAGCTCTCGGCAGTGCGGACCCTCGGTGGGCACCGCCGCTTCCACGAGGCCGAGGTCCGCGAGCTGCTGACGGGTGTCCCGCAGCAGCGCACCGAGGGCTGAGACCCTCCCACACGCACGACGAAGGCCCCGGGATGAACCCGGGGCCTTTTGTCATGTCTGGAGCGCGCTGCGGCTCAGTACGCGTCGAGCACCATGGTGAGGACCGACTGCCGCACATCGTCCGCGGGCCGATGCGGCTGGAACGCGAGCCATTCGAGGCCTGTGACGAGCGTGGCGCCGAAGATGGCCGCGGCCGTCAGGCTCGGGTCCAGATCAGGGCGGCTCGTCGCGACAGCGTCGGCGAAGATGCCCATCGACTCCTCGCGCACGAGCCGGATCGACTCCTGCCAGTCGCGTCCGGTGCGGAAGATCTCGGCGACCATGAGCTTGGCGAAGTCGGGGTGCGCGCGCACCTGGTCGAGCAGCTCGGACACGAGCGCCTCGATCGCGGCGCGGCCCTCGAGGCCCTCGGCGGACGCCCGCAGCGCCGTGGTGAGCCGGCCCACGCCCTCGACGATCACCGCCTCGAACAACGCCGTCTTCGAGCCGAAGTTGTAGTAGATGCTGCCCTTGGCGACGCCGGCCTCCGACGCGATGTCGTCGACCGACGTCGCCGAGAACCCCCGGTCGGCGATGAGCGAGACCGCCGCGTCCACGATGAACCCGCGGGTCCCGGCCCCGCGGTCGCCGCGTCCGGGTCGGCGCGGAGGGGCTGCGGGGCCGGGAGGCGTGCTGGTCATGGGGGCAGCCTGTCAGATCTCGAGAGCGGGGTGCAGCCGCGACAGGCTCCAGGTGCGGAGCCGGCCGGCACGCCATGCGGTCACGGCGAGCGACCCGATCAGCAGGGCGACGAGGTAGGCCACCGCGCCCCACAGCCGTGCGTCCACGCCGCCCGTGATGACCTCGCGGAGGCCTGTCACGGCGTAGCTCATCGGCAGCAGCGGGTGCACCACCCGGAAGAACAAGGGCGTGGTCTCCACGGGGTACGTGCCGCCTGAGGACGCGAGCTGCAGCATCAGCAGCGCGAGGATGGCGACCTTGCCCGCCGCGGGGCCGAGCACCGTGGTGAGCATCTGCTGCAGGGCGAGGAACGCGGCGACGATCAGGAGCGTGAACGCGACGGTCCCCGCGGCGCTGTGCATCTCGAGTCCGACGCCGTAGTGGGTGACGCCGAGCATGACGGCGACCTGGCCGACGCCGATGAGCATCGCGGGCAGGAAGCCCGCCAGTGCCACCCGCAGGCCGGACACCCGCGTCGCGAGCGCCCGGGTGGGCAGCGGGCGCAGCAGCAGCCAGGTGATGAGCGAGCCGACGAACAGCGCGAGCGGGAGGAAGAAGGGCGCGAAGCCCTCGCCGAAGCCCTCGGCGGCCGCGAGGTCGTGCTCGGCGACGGCCACGGGCGAGCTGATCACCTCGGCGCGGTCGGCGCGTAGGCCTGCGTCGTCGTCCGGGATCGCGCCCGCTCCGCCGGCGAGCGCGTCGGCGAGCGTCTGCGTGCCGTCGCCCAGCTGGTCGCTGCCATCCGCGACCTGGCCGGCCCCGTCCGCCAGGACGCTCGTCCCGGCGGCGAGCTCGTCGGCCCCCGAGGCGAGGGAGGACGTGCCCGCAGCAAGGGTCGAGGATCCGGTGGCGAGCGTCTTCGACCCGGACGCGAGCGTCGCGGCGCCGTCGGCGACCTGCGCCGTGCCGTCGGCCAGCGAGCTCGCGCCCGCCGCCAGGTCGCCGGCCCCGCTCGAGAGGGCGCCGAGCCCGGAGCTGAGCGCGGAGGCGCCTTGCGCGACCTGGGACGCGCCGGCGTCGAGCTGGGCGAGCTGCCCCGACATTGCCGTGAGCGCGCTGCCGCTGGGCAGCTGGGACTGTGCTTGCTGGAGCCCGGCGAGCAGCTGGGACGCCATGGCGTCGCCCGCCGACGCGCGCGCTCCGAGGTAGCCGCCGATCTGGGTGAGGCCGGACTGCAGGCTCGGCAGCGCCGTGGTCAACGAGCCGACCTGCGTGACGGTGCTGTGCACGCCTGCGGCGACCTCGCCCGCGCCGTCGGCGAGCGTGCTCGAGTTGGCGGCAGCGGACGCCGCGCCGTCGGCCAGGGTCCGCGCACCGGTGGACAGGGTCGCCGCGCCGTCCGCCGCCGAGGAGGCTCCGTCGGCGAGCGCGCTCGCCCCCGTGGCCACCTGCTGGGAGCCCGAGGCGAGGGACTGCGAGCCCGAGACGAGCTGCTGGGAGCCGTCCGCGAGGGCTGCCGCGCCCGCGGCGGCGCTGGACGCGCCATCGGCGACCTCATGAGCGCCCTCGGCGAGCTGCCCGCCCGCGGCGCGCAGCGTGAGGGCGCCGTCGGACGCCTCCGCGAACCCGTCACGGGCCGCGCCGAGCCCCACGAGCACCTGGTCGACGGCCTGCTCGCCGATCGTCGCGGAGACCGCTGACTGGACCTGCGTCATGGCGCTCCGCCCGAGCGTCGAGGCGAGGAACGAGTTCGCGTCGTTGTACGTCACGAGCAGCTGGGCGGGGGTGGGAGAGTCGCCTGCCGCCGAGGCGATGTCGGCGGAGAAGTCGGCGGGCACCGTGACCGCGAAGTAGTACGTGCCGTCGGAGACGCCGTCGGCTGCCTCGTCGGCGTCGACCTGGACCCAGCCCAGGTCGCCCGACTCGAGCAGCCGGGCCGCGACATCGGCGCCGGCGTCGAGCCGTTCGCCGTCGACGTCCGCGCCCTGGTCCGCGTTGACGAGCGCCACGGGGAGCCGGTCCATGTTGCCGGTCGGGTCCCAGAAGGCCCAGAGGTACAGCGCCCCGTAGAGCAGGGGCACGAGGATCATCGCGGCGACAGCAAGCCGGGGGAGCCGGCCGCGACGGAACCGGCGGAGCTCGGTTCCGGTGGAGGTGAGGGAGAGCATCGGGGTCCTCAGAGACGAAGGGGGCGCGCTGGGCGCAGCGGCAGGGGAGGTCAGTCGGCGTGCAGGGCGCGCGGCCCCGTCGCGAGGGTGAGGCGCTCGGGGCGGTGGCCCCACCGCATGCGGGCGACCTCGTCGAGCGAGGCGACAGAGGCGATCACAGTGACGCCGTGCTGGGTGAGCGCCTCGAGGCGGGACCAGACGAACTGGCGGCGCACCGAGTCGTGCACCTGGTCGACGTCGTCCACCACGAGCAGCTCGGGCTGCTGTGCCATCGCGAGGGTGACCCGCAGGAGCATCGCGTCGACCTCGTCGAGGTCCCACACCAGGTTGTCGACGCGCGGCAGCGGCCGCTCGCCGAACACGGGGCGGGCGAGCCGCGCGAACTCGCGCTGGTCCACCCGCGGGGTCCTGCGGTACCAGGGGGACAGCCACGCGAGGCGCTCGCGGACCGTCTCGCCGACGGTCACGGAATCGTCGAGCTCGTCGATGCCATGGAACCCGGCGATCGCCGCGCGCTGCTGGACTGCGGTGCGCCGACGTGGCAGCTGCTCGCCGAGCACGGTCAGGGAGCCCGCCTTGTCGGGGACCATGCGGCCCGCGAGCGTGAGCAGCAGGCTCGAGCGCCCACCGCCCTGGGGCGCCTGGACCACCAGCAGAGTGCCGCGTTCCACGTCGAGATCGAGTGGGCCGAACACGAGCCCGCGGCTGCCGTGCAGCGCCAGGCCGCGCGCGGTGACGGCGGGAGCGGTGGGCTGCGGGCTCGTCGCGGGGGAGCCGGTGTCGGGGTCCAGCTGCTCGGTGGGGAGGCCTGTGGCGCCCTCGTGGCGACCCTGGGTGGCGTGCTGCACGGTGTGCCCTTCACGGTTTGAACTGACCGGTCAGTTCAAACTAGGACGACGGCTCGCGCATCGCAAGCGCAGCCGGGACGACGCGGTGTTCGCTCAGTCACACCCGCCCGCCCACGCCACGCCAGCGCCGGGCAAGCCCGCGGACGGCAAGGGCTCCGCGCATGAAACAATCCCGCCATGGCGATGAGAGAGATCCGCACGGTCGGCGACCCGGTCCTGCGCACCCCCTGTGACCCGATCACCACTGTCGACGAGCGCGTCCGCTCGCTCGTCGCGGACCTTGTCGAGACCGTCGACTACGAAGGCCGGGCCGGCCTCGCCGCCAACCAGATCGGCGTGAACCTCCGGGCGTTCTCCTGGAACATCGACGACGAGGTCGGCTACGTGCTGAACCCGACGATCGTCGAGCTCTCCGACGACTACCAGGACGGCGACGAGGGCTGCTTGTCCGTGCCGGGCCTGTGGTACCCGACGCGTCGCTCCTGGTACGCCCGCGTGGTCGGCGTCGACCTGGATGGCAACGAGGTCGTGGTGGAGGGCACCGAGCTCATGGCCAGGTGCCTGCAGCACGAGGTCGACCACCTGGATGGGATGCTCTACCTGGACCGCCTCGACCGTGCCGTCCGCAAGAAGGCCATGCGCGCCATCCGGGAGCAGCTCGCCTGACCTGGCCCTCCACGAACCGGGGTGATTCGCCCGACCGGTGGCGCCATCGCACTGCCGTCGGGCATGCTGTCCCCAGCACGCCGCGAGACCGTGCGCGACTCCCGGTTCCGAGGTCGTTGGGGAAGACGAACCTCGATCCGTCAGGAGGGCGACATGGCAGGTGCGATCACCCGCGGTGTACTTTTCGTGCACTCAGCGCCGCGTGCGCTGTGCCCGCACTTGGAGTGGGCAGCCGGGAATCTCCTGGGGACGCGCGTGTCCCTGGACTGGACCCCGCAACCCGCGGCACGCGGCATGTACCGCGCCGAGCACTCCTGGCAGGGCACGCCGGGAACCGGCGCACGGCTCGCCTCCGCGCTGCGCGGATGGACCCACCTGCGGTACGAGGTGACGGAGGAGGCCAGCCACGGCTCCGACGGCGCCCGGTGGAGCCACACCCCCGAGCTGGGCATCTTCCACGCCGCCACCGACGTGCACGGCAACGTCGTGGTCCCTGAGGACCGCATCCGCGCGGCGCTCACGCACGCGGCCGACCCGGCTCGGCTGCGCGCCGAGCTGGACCTCGCGCTGGGACAGGCGTGGGACGACGAACTGGAGTCCTTCCGCTATGCGGGGGCGGGGGCGCCGGTTCGCTGGCTGCACCGCGTCGGCTGACCGCGCACGCTCCACCGGACGACAGAACGGCCCCGACGCCTCGAGCGTCGGGGCCGTTCCGCGTGCTGCCGGGTCAGGCGCTCGTGACCACCAGCGCCACGTTGTGCCCGCCGAAGCCGAACGAGTTGTTGATCGCCGCCACCTGGCCGGCGCGGAGGTCGCGCGGCTTGTCCCGCACGAGGTCCAGCACCAGCTCGGGGTCGGGGTCGGTCACGTTGATCGTCGGCGGCGCGGTGCGGTCCGCGATCGCCAGCACCGTGAAGATCGTCTCCAACGCGCCGGCCCCGCCGAGCAGGTGGCCCGTCATCGACTTGGTGGCCGAGAGCGCCACCTGGTCCGCGTCCGCCCCCAGCACATCACGGATGCCGCGCGCCTCGATGAGGTCGCCCACCACCGTCGAGGTGGCGTGGGCGTTCACGTGCACCACATCCGACGAGGCGACCTGCGCGTCGGCGAGCGCCTGCCGCATCGCCGCGATCTGGCCGCGGCCGTTCGGCTCCGGGGAGGTGATGTGGTAGCCGTCGCTGCTGAGCCCGACGCCCGAGATCCGGGCGTACACCCGGGCCCCGCGCGCGGCCGCGTGCTCGGCGCTCTCGAGGACCACCACAGCGGCGCCCTCGCCCAGCACGAAGCCGTCGCGGCTCATGTCGTAGGGCCGCGAGGCGCCAGCGGGATCGTCGTTGCGCAACGACACGGTGCGCGACGCGGCGAACGCGGCGATCGGCAACGGGTGGATCGCGGCCTCGGTGCCGCCCGCCACGACCACGTCGGCCCTGCCGGAGCGGATCATCTCCACCGCGTAGCCGATCGCCTCGGCGCCCGAGGCGCATGCGGAGACGAGGGCGTGGGCGCCTGCCCGGGCGCCCAGCTCGAGCTCCACGTAGGCGGCGGGGGAGTTCGGCATCAGCATCGGCACGGTCATCGGCAGGACGCGCCGCGCGCCTTTCTCCCGCAGCGTGTCCCAGCCGTCGAGCGTGGTCCAGATGCCGCCGATGCCCGAGGACACCACGGCGCCGAGCCGGTCGGGGTCCACCTCGGGCTTGCCCGCGTCGCCCCACGCCTCGCGGGTCGCGATGATCGCGTACTGCGCGGAGGGGTCCATGCGCTTGATCTCCTGGCGCGGCAGCACCTCGGAGGGGTCGACCTTGATCTGCGCGGCGAAGGTCAGGGGGAGCTCATACGTCTCGGCCCAGTCGTTCTCGAAGGGCCGGGCTCCGGACTCGCCTGCGAGGGCAGCCCGCCAGGTGCTGGCCACGTCCCCACCCAGTGGGGTCGTGGCGCCCAGGCCGGTGACGACGACGTCGGTGACGGGGGTCATTGGCTGCTCCAGTTCGGTGGGTGTGCGGCCAAGACCTGGCCGTCAGGGCGCCGGTGGACGGCGCAGCGACGGCCAGGCCTGGACGCGGTCGAGCATGCGGTGCTGGCGAGGATCAGGCCTGCGCCTTGGCGATGAAGTTGACGGCGTCGCCGACGGTCGCGAGGTTCTTAACCTCGTCGTCGGGGATGCGCACGTCGAACTTCTCCTCGGCGAGCGTCACGATCGTCATCATCGACAGCGAGTCGATGTCGAGGTCGTCGGTGAAGGACTTCTCGGGCAGGACGGAGTCGGTGGGAAGCCCGGTCTCCTCGCTGACGATCTCGGCCAGTCCGGCCAGGATCTCCTGCTCGCTGTGCGCCATCGGTGTTCTCCTTGGTTGGGTGATGCGGGGGTGAACGGTGCTGAACGCTACCGGGCGGCGAACGCCGCCGGGGCGGTCAGGGCAGGACGACGACCTGGGCGGCGAAGACGAGGCCGGCGCCGAAGCCGATCTGCAGGGCCAGCGCTCCGCTCGACACCTGACCCTCGCGCAGCAGCCGCTCGGTCGCGAGCGGTATGGAGGCGGCCGATGTGTTCCCCGTGTCGGCGATGTCCCGGGCGACAGCCACCGACTCGGGCAGCTTCAGCTGCTTGATCATCTGGTCGATGATCCGCATGTTCGCCTGGTGCGGGATGAACGCGTCGATCTGGTCGGCGGTGACGCCAGCGGCGTCGAGCGCGCGCTGCGCGACGGGGGCCATCTGCCACACCGCCCACTTGAACACGCTCTGGCCCTCCTGGCGCAGGGTGGGCCAGCCGGCGCCGTCCCGGGTGTCGAGCCAGGAGTGCGTCTGGCGGATCGCCTGGGCCTGGGAGCCGTCCGACCCCCACACCGTGGGCCCGATGCCGGGGAAGTCCGAGGCGCCGATGACCACGGCGCCCGCGCCGTCGCCGAGCAGGAAGGAGATGCTGCGGTCCGTCGGGTCGACGAAGTCGCTCATCTTCTCGGCGCCGACCACCAGCACGTTGCGCGCGGCGCCGGAGCGGACCAGCGCGTCCGCCTGCCCGATGCCGTAGCAGTAGCCCGCGCACGCCGCCGAGATGTCATAGGCCGCGGCGGGCGTGGCGCCCACCCGGTCGGCGAGGACCGCGGCGGCGGACGGCGTCTGGTGGAAGTAGGTGACGGTGGAGACCAGCACCGCGTCGATGTCGGCGCCAGTGAGGCCGGCGTCCTTGATCGCCGCGTTCGCGGCCTCCTCGGCGAGGTCGAGCACGCCGGTGCCCTCAGCCGCGCGGCGCCGCGTGACGATGCCGGTCCGCTGGCGGATCCACTCGTCGGAGGAGTCGATCGGGCCCGCCAGGTCGTCGTTCGTCACGACGCGCTCGCCGCGCATGACCCCCAGTCCGAGGATGCGGGAGTGCGCCGGTCCGGTGGACTGCGTGAGGGTGGGACGGGTCACGAGGAGGTCTCCTGGCTGATCGGGGCAGCGTGGCGGGCGATGAGGTCGCGTGCGGCCTCGATGTC
>JAEWEI010000129.1 GCA_023389545.1 Actinomycetes bacterium
CGATCGAGGACCTCATCGCCGAGGAGGAGATGGTCGTCACCATCACCCGCGGCGGCTACGTCAAGCGGACCCGCTCGGACAACTACCGGGCGCAGCGCCGCGGCGGCAAGGGCGTGCGGGGCGCGCAGCTGCGCGAGGACGACATCGTCGACCACTTCTTCGTGACCACCACCCACCACTGGCTGCTGTTCTTCACCAACCTGGGCCGGGTGTACCGCGCGAAGGCATATGAGCTGCCCGAGGGCGGCCGCGACGCCAAGGGCCAGCACGTGGCGAACCTGCTGGCGTTCCAGCCCGGCGAGCGCATCGCCCAGGTGCTGGACATCCCCGACTACGAGTCGGCCGAGTACCTGGTGCTCGCCACCAAGCGGGGCCTGGTGAAGAAGACCCGCCTCTCGGAGTACGACTCCAACCGCAGCGGCGGCCTGATCGCCATCAACCTGCGCGAGGACGACGAGGGCAACCCCGACGAGCTCGTCTCCGCGTGCGCCGTCGACGCCGGGAACGACCTCATGCTGGTCTCCCGCAAGGGCCAGTCGATCCGCTTCACGGCCACCGACGAGGCGATGCGCCCGATGGGCCGTGCGACGTCGGGCGTCACGGGCATGAAGTTCCGCGGCGACGACGAGCTGCTCGCGATGGACGTGGTCCGCGAGGAGGCGTTCCTGTTCACCGTGACCGAGGGCGGCATCGCCAAGCGCACCGCCCTGACCGTCGACAACTATCGGGTGCAGGGCCGCGGCGGCCTGGGCATCAAGGTCGCGAACCTCCCCGAGGCGAATGGCGACCTGGTGGGCGCGCTGGTCGTGGACGTGGACGACGAGGTGATGGTCATCATGGAGCGCGGCAAGATCGTGCGCTCGGCCGTCTCCGAGGTCAACGCGACGGGTCGCACCACCCAGGGCGTGATCTTCGCGAAGCCCGACAACAACGACCGGATCATCGCCGTCGCGCGCAACATTGAGCGGCACCTCGGTGAGGATGCCGGTACCGTGGGCGACGAGAATGGGTCGCCGGACGAGACGCAGGACGTGCCGGAGGCCTCCGTGCAGGGCGAGTCGGTGGAGCCGGCCGTCGCCGAGTCATCCGCACTGGAGGACGAATGAGCAGCGATTCCGTTCCGCCGTCGATCCCGCCGCGCAAACGAGCAGTGACGCCCTCCAACCGCCCTCCCGCCAAGGGATCGGGCGCGGCGAAGGGCCCCAGGGCGACGGGTGACACGGCGAAGGAATCGCCGCAGGGCACGTCGTCCGCTGCGGTGAACGGGCAGTCGGCCGCCGCGAACGGCCAGCCGTCCGCGGCCGAGCGCGCGCCGCGGGCAGCCGCCTCACCCCGGCCGGAGACGGCGAAGGCCGAGGCGGACACGGCGGGACACGCCCCCGGGGCGGCCTACGCGCCGACGGCCACACGTGAGCCCATCGGCTCCAACGGTTCGGAGCCGGCCGCCAGCCCTGCCGCCGGCGCCACCGGCCGTGACGACACTGAAGAGCCCCCGTCGCCGTTGCAGGTAGCGGTTGACTCCGTGACAGCCTCGCTGAAGAAGGCAGCGGCCGCGACGACCGCGGCCCTCTCCTCGGCGAAGCACCCCCGCACCAAGGACGACACCATGAGCTCGACGACCAGCGCCGCCAACGACCAGCCGGACGCGAGCGCCTACCCGGCGGCCGACGCTCCACGGTCGACTCCCCCGCGTCCGTCCGTCGGGCGCCCCGCCACCATCCCGGCGCCTGGGGCGCCCCGACGCGTGCGACTCGCCGTCTCCCGCGTGGACCCCTGGTCCGTGATGAAGCTGTCGTTCCTGCTCTCGGTGGCCATCGGCATCATGATCGTCGTGGCCGCAGCGGTCGTCTGGTTCACGCTGGACGGCCTCAACGTGTTCACGCAGGTCGACACCCTCGTCAAGGAGGTGCTCGGCGCGGAGAGCGACGTCAACGTGCTCCAGTACGTGGAGTTCCAGCGGATCATCTCCGCCGCGACGCTGGTGGCAGTGGTCGACGTCTTCCTGCTGACGGCGCTGTCCACGATCGGCGCCTTCCTGTACAACATCACGGCGTCGCTCGTCGGTGGCGTGCACCTCACACTGACCGACGAGTGAGCGGTTCCCGCGTTTGGGACCACAGCCCAGGCTGAGGTAGTCTCAACCGGCGCGGTCGTCCACGGACGGTGCGCGCACGGGCCTATAGCTCAGACGGTTAGAGCGCTTCCCTGATAAGGAAGAGGTCACAGGTTCAAGTCCTGTTAGGCCCACTCCCGAACCACTGCGAGGGACGCATGAAGAAGGTACTGCTCCTGCTGGCAGCCGCGGCCGCCGGTTACGTCGTGTGGCAGCGTTACTCGCAGGATCGCGATGAGCGCGACCTGTGGGCCGAGGTCACCGACACCTTCGAGTGAGCCTCACACGGTCGGGCCGGGCGAAGTCGGCCGCCCACCGCGCGGGGCCATGGCGCAATTGGTAGCGCACCTGCTTTGCAAGCAGGGGGTTAGGGGTTCGAGTCCCCTTGGCTCCACCACCATCAGTGCCTAGTGTTGCGCAGAACGCCCCGCCGAATTTCCGGCCGGGGCGTTCCTGCGTTGAGGTCCGCTGCGGGGCGCCCTGACGGGCGGGCGGCGCCGCTGCCAAGATGTCGGCATGGGACTCGACCGAAATGTGCTGTTCGCGCTGGCGACGAGTGGTCGATGGGAGCGTGGCGTTCGCGCCATTCCCGTCGTCGAGCGGCTGGCGTGGCGGGCGGCGTCCCGGTACGTCGCGGGGGTGGACGCCGCATCGGCCATCGAGGTCGCTCGACAGCTCGAGGGGTTGGGCGCGGCCGTCAGCATCGACTACTTCGGCGAGCTGGTGGAGGACATCGCCACCGCCGATCGTGTCGCCGAGGAGTACGCGCGCCTGATCGACGGCCTCGACGGGACCAAGGATGTGTGGCCCGCCATCGACCTGAGCCACCTCGGGTTGGACATCGACCCCTACGGGTGTGTCGAGCGGCTGGCCGCCATCGCCGAGCGGGTCCCCGACGGCAGACGCGTCCAAGTCGGCGCCGAGGACGCCAGCCGGGCAGACGCGGTCCTCGGGTGCGTGCTCTCCGTGGCCGGCCGAGGGCTCGCCCACCGACTGGGAGCGACAGTCCAGGCGAACCTGCGCCGCTCCCCCGAGGACCTCGAGCGGCTCGTCGAGGCAGGCGTCCACCTCCGGCTGGTCAAGGGCGCGTACGTCGAGCCGGCCGACCGCGCCGTGCCGTACGGGGAGCCGACCGACGTCGCCTACCTGCGCCTGGCCCACCGGCTCGCCGAGGCCGACGTGCCCTTCTCGCTGGCCACCCACGACGGTGTCCTCCGGGAGGCGCTCCTGGCCGCGCTGGGCCCGCGGCTGGTGGAGCAGCTCTATGGGGTACGGCCGGAAGTGGTGGCGGACCTCGTCGCACGCGAGATCCCGGTGCGCGTGTACGTGCCGTACGGCGACAGCTGGTTCCGCTACTGGATGCGCCGCGTCGCCGAGTCCCGCGGGGTCTAGCGGCGTGGTCGCAGGGCGCGTGCGTCGCACCGTGCCCGACGTCCCTGACCGCCTGCATAGACGAGCCCGCCCTGGAAACACGCCAGTTCCAGGGCGGGCTCATCGCGTGCTCAGCGCACCGTGCAGGCGACTCCGTTCAGGGTGAACGCCGTCGGGTTGGTGTTCGCGCCGGTGTGGGTGGCGTTGAACCCGATGTCAGTGCTGGCGCCCGGGGCCAGTGAGCCGTGCCATGCGGCGTTCTGGGCGGTCACCGTGGAGCCCGTCTGCGACCAGGTGGCGCTCCAGCCCTGGGAGAGCTGCTGGCCGGACGGGAACGCGAAGACCAGCTTCCACGAGCTCAGCAGGGCGGTGGAGGTGTTGGTGACGCGGATCGAGCCGGTCAGCCCGGTGGACCAGGCGTTCGACGAGTAGGTCACCGCGCAGGCGGCGGCGGGAGTCGTCGGCGTGGGCGTCGGGCTCGTGGTGACCGTCGGCGTCGGCGTCGGCGTGACCGTCGGTGTGGGCGTGACCGTCGGCGTTGGCGTGGGAGTGGTCGTCACCGTCGGGGTGGGCGTCGGGGTGACGGTTCCCGGCTCCGTGCCCCAGATCAGTTTCCCGGCGTCGTACAGCGTGATGTTCGACGTCGCCGCGAGGGCTGTGGAGTTGAGGCCGGTGTACGACGGGTCGTTCGCCGGGTTCCAGCCGCTGCCGCCGGTGACGCGGAACTGGATCTCGCGTCGATGGGCGGATTGGCCGCCGGGGTAGATGTTCTGCCCGACGCAGCTGATCTCGGCGTAGTAGAGGTCTCCACCGGCCGAGACCGGCTTGGCCGTCTGCGGGCCGCACTCGCTGTAGTTCGAGGTGAGGGCGAGTCCCGCGGCGCTCTCCCCCGGGTCGAGCCGGAACCAGTACCGCAGCGTGCCGTTCTTCAGCGCGCGGGCCGGGAAGGCCGACTGGTTGCGGATCATCGCCTTGACCTCGGTGAACCCGCTGCTCGACGGCTGGTTGAGCATGGCCTCGACGAAGATCTCGGGGCCGTCGGCCTTCTCGGCGACTGGGAATCCCGCGAGCGGCGTGCCGCCGTACTCGTCGACGAGCCGGGCGAGCGCGCTGGTGAAGCCGGCGTTGTAGTCGGTGGCGACCTCGTTGGCCACGTAGTCGTCACGCTTGTCGGTGTAGGCGTCGTTCGCCGCTCCCGGCCCGCCGACGAGGGCGCCGTACAGCACATGGCGGGTCTTCTCGGGGTTGGCCATCGAGTCGAGCCACGACCCGTGGGCGGTGCGGTGGTGCGGGTTCTGCGGCGGGTTGGCCCCGAAGCCGATCAGGTAGCTGGAGTTGCGGGGGTTGTCGCCCAGGGCGTAGTTGATCTGCCGCACGCCGAAGTCGTGGTACCTGGCCTTGCGGGTCGGGTCGGTGAGCCAGTCGGAGTAGACGAGGGCGACGAACGCGGTGTTGGCCGCGTAACGCAGCGACCCCCAGGTGTCGAGGACGGCCTGGCCGCCCGGCGAGTAGGGCACGCGCTGCCCGTTGACGCCCACGGTCCAGTAGTCGAGCCAGCGGTTCGCGTCGTCGACGTACTTCTGCTTGCCGGTCTCCATGGCGAGCAGCGGGTAGGCCGCG
>JAEWEI010000212.1 GCA_023389545.1 Actinomycetes bacterium
ACCCCGGAGTACCGCGCGGCGCTCGCGAAGGCGCGCTCCGCGGGCTGACGGCCGCGGCGTCGCGATGCGCCGGGCTCCTGGTCTGTTTGAATGCTCCCAGCAGCAGGGGCCGAACCGGGAGCGAGCATGGATGTGGGCGTGGCCAGCCGCGACGTGGGCGACCAGACGGTTGTCGAGGTCACGGGCGAGATCGACGTCTACACCGCGTCGGTGCTCCGCGAACGCCTGGCGGCGCTGGTCGACGGGGGCCGCGCGGACCTGGTGGTGGACCTCACGCCGGTGCGCTTCATGGACTCCACGGGCCTGGGCGTGCTGCTCGGCGTGCTGAAGAAGGTGCGTGGCGTGGGCGGCCGCTTGCAGCTCGTGATCGACTCCGAGCGGCTGATGAAGGTCTTCCACATCACCGCGTTGACGCAGGTCTTCACCATCCACGAGACGGTGGACGCGGCGCTCGACGCGTGAGCCCGCGCATTGCGACGGGGCCCCGGGCGGCCGTCGTGGCCGGCCCGAGGCCCACACCGGATGCGCCCGCCCCCTGCCGGGCCATCCGGTGGCTAGCACCGCGTCACGGTCAGCACGGCGCTGTCGTCGTCCAGCTCGTCGCCGGTGAGCGGCCCCAGCTGGGACTCGAGCCGCCGCATCGCGTCGCTGAGGTACCGCTTGACGGTGCCGCCGGCGAGGTCGAGCCGCGTCGCGATCTCCGGCACGGTGAGGTCCTCGTAGAAGCGCAGCACCACGCAGGCCCGCTCGCGGGGTGACAGCTCGTCGAGCGCTGTCATGACGTCGAGCCGTTGCGTCGTGCTGCGCTCATGCCCTGATCCGACCTCGTCGCGCGCGGTGAGGTGGCGGATCGCGGCCCATCGGCGTTTGCGGCGGAAGCCGTCGAGATAGGTGGTGAGGATGGCTTGGCGGACGTACCCCTCGATGGCGCCGGGGTCACGCAGTGCGCGGCCCCGGCTGAACGTCTTGACCAGCGCGTCCTGGACCAGGTCCTCGGCCTCGCGGGGGTCGGAGCACAGCAGGTACGCGTAGCGCGTCAATGCCGTGCCCCGGTCGCGGACGAGCGTGTCGAGGGCCTGTGCCCAGTCAGCCATCGGCATGCCGTCCGAAGTCGCGGGCGGTCATGGGACGCGGATGGTCAGGGGCTCGGCGACGAGGGTGGCGACGCCCCCGGTGGAGACCGGCTCGGTGGGGGGCGGCTCGGCGGCGAGGATGCGGGTCACCTCGGCGTCGAGCACCGGGTAGACCGTGTACTCGCCGGGTGGCAGCGGCTGCCCGTCGCAGCCGACCGCGGCGCCCTGCCCGCGTGCGGTGGCGCCTGTGACCCCCTCGACCTCGCCGCCGATCAGGGGGGTGGATCCGCCGCCGACAGCGACGCCGTCTTGCACGAAGACGAGCCCGGCGGCGAACCCCTGGACGCTGATGTAGGCGGGCGTGGTGCTGGCGATGATGTCCAGGTCGAAGTCGACGACCTCGCCGGCGCGGAGGGCTCCCGGCAGGGCCGAGGTGAGAGAGATCTCGACGGGTTCGCCGGAGGGCGCCAGGTCGAACGTGTCTCCGCAGGTGGGGGACGTGTTCCCCACGACGGGGAACGTGATGGCGACGGGCCGGCTGACGGCGGTGATCGGGGTGGAGCCTTGGCCCTCGATGTGCAGGGTTCCGGTCTGTCGGAGCCGCAAGGAGTGCGTCCCGGCGGGGACTGGCGTGTCCTCCCCGTCGCATGAGCGCATCGTCAGGGCGATCTTGCCGCTGGCGAGGAGTGCGCCACCGTCGGTGTTGGCGGTCATCCGGACGTAGTCGGGGGCGCCGACGGGCACCCCGATGACGCGCCCGTCGTCGGAGAGCACCACGGCCTCGGGCCGCTCCAGGGAGGTGAGCGTGACGGGTCCGTCCTCGGCGCCCGGCCGCTCGCTGACGGTGGCGCCTGCTGTCGACGCGAGCGCGAACCGCAGGCTCATCCCGGTGCGGCCTGATGTGTAGGCCCCGATGGCACGGGCGGCGAGCCGGGCGGGGCCGGCGTCGGCCCATCCGATCTCGTGAAGGGTGCGGCCGCACGCGTCTGAGGTGGTCGAGGTGGTCAGGCCCGACGTCTCTTGAGGGGCGTTCGCGGGGGGCTCCTCCAGCCCGTGCGTCGGCGGGAGGCCGAGGACGGCAATGGTGGCGGCCGCCACGGACAGCGCAGCGGTGGCGCCACGGCGCCTCGCCCGGCGCCGCCGGATCCTGGCCACCATGCCGTGCGCGCGGGCGCCGAGCAGCCCGGCGCCGTGGTCGTCGACGGGCGCCGCCTCCGCGAGCAGGCGGAGCTCACGCGCGAGGTCCCTGGTCATCTGGCGCTCCTTGCGGCGGAGACGAGCACCATGTCGTGCTCGTCGTGGGTGTCGGCGGGGATCGACCCGAGGCGCCCCTCGAGGCGGCGGACGGCGTCACTGAGGTAGCGCTTGACGGTCCCGGTGGCCAGCGAGAGCTGGCGTGCGATCTCGGGGACGGTGAGGTCCTCGTAGTAGCGGAGCACGACGCAGGCGCGCTCACGCGGGGCGAGGAGGTTGAGCGCCACCTCGATGTCGATGCGGTCCGACGACGTCTGCTCGGGCCCCAGCCGGGTCTCGGCGCGCACGGCGAGGTGGCGGATGGCCGCCCAGCGCTGCCGGCGCCGGACGCCGTCGATGTGGGTGGTGAGGATGGCCTGGCGGATGTACGCCTCGATGGACCCTGACTCCCGCAGGTCGCGGCGCCGGCTGAACGTCTTCACCAGTGCGTCCTGCACCAGGTCCTCGGCCTCGCGCGCGTCCCCGCACAGCAGGTAGGCGTACCGGGTGAGGGCGACCCCGCGCGCGCGCACGAGGTCGTCGAGCGTGCGCTCCCAGTCCGCCATCGGCTCCTCCGTCCCGGTCTCCGCGCGTGCGGCGCAGACCTCTGCTGTCACCCCCTTCACGAACGGCGAGCCGAAAACGTTGGGGCGCCGCATCTTGCCGGTCTGGGCCGTCCGATGGAAGTCGGGGGTTCTGTCCGGCCAGGGCGGATATGTCTGACTAGACTTCGCGGGTCTGCACGGCAACGGGGCCGTGTGGCGATGGTGTGGTCAGGGGGGCCGCGCCTGTGCCCGGGGAGGTCGCATGCTCACGCTCGGACCGACGAGCCTCACCATCGTCAGTGTCATCGCCGCCGTCGCGGTCGCCGCGTTGCTCTTCGCGGTGGTGCTTCGCCGCCAGGTGCTCGCGGCGGATGAGGGGACCGCCTCGATGCAGCGGATCGCGACGGCTGTGCAGGAGGGCGCGTCGGCGTACCTGTCACGGCAGTTCCGCACCCTGGTGCTGTTCGCGGCGGTCGTGTTCGGGTTGCTGTTCCTGTTGCCGGGGGACGCGGGCGTCAAGGTCGGCCGGTCGCTGTTCTTCCTGCTCGGCGCGGGGTTCTCCGCGGCCATCGGGTTCCTGGGGATGTGGTTGGCCACGCGCGCGAATGTGCGGGTCGCCGCGGCCGCGTCGCTGCCGGGCGGCCGTGCGGAGGGCGCGCGCATCGCGTTCCGCACCGGCGGCGTGGTGGGCATGTGCGTGGTGGGGCTCGGGCTGCTGGGCGCGGCGTCGGTGGTGCTGATCTACCGGGGCGAGGCCCCGGCGGTGCTCGAGGGCTTCGGCTTCGGCGCGGCGCTGCTCGCGATGTTCATGCGGGTGGGCGGCGGCATCTTCACCAAGGCCGCCGACGTCGGCGCTGACTTGGTCGGCAAGGTCGAGCAGGGCATCCCCGAGGACGACGCGCGCAACGCGGCGACCATCGCGGACAACGTGGGCGACAACGTCGGCGACTGCGCCGGGATGGCTGCCGACCTGTTCGAGTCGTACGCCGTGACGCTCGTCGCGGCCCTCATCCTCGGCAAGGCGGCCTTCGGGGAGCACGGGCTCGTGTTCCCGCTGATCGTCACGGCCATCGGCGCCCTCGTTGCGGTGCTGGGCGTGCTCGTCACCCGGGTGCGCGGTGCGGAGGGCGGGCTCGCCGCGATCAACCGCGGCTTCTACACCGCCGCGCTGGCGGGCGTGCTGCTGGCCGCCGTCGCCGCGTTCGCCTACCTGCCCAGCACCTTCACGGAGCTGGTCGGCGGCACCGCGGGGCTCGAGGGGCACGTTGGCGACCCGCGCCTGATCGCCGCCGTGGCCGTGGCCATCGGCGTGCTGCTCGCGGGCGTCATCCTGTGGGTGACGGGCTACTTCACGGGCACCACCTCGAAGCCCACGCTGCACGTGGCGCGCACCTCGCTGACCGGCGCCGCCACGGTGGTGCTCTCCGGCATCGGCGTCGGCTTCGAGTCCGCCGTGTACACCGCGGGCATCATCGCCGCTGCGATCTGCGGGGTGTTCCTGCTGGCTGGCGGCTCCATCCCGCTGGCGCTGTTCCTCATCGCGCTCGCGGGCTGCGGGCTGCTCACCACCGTCGGCGTGATCGTCGCGATGGACACCTTCGGCCCCGTCAGCGACAACGCGCAGGGCATCGCGGAGATGTCCGGCGACGTCACCGACGAGGGCGCGAAGATCCTCACCGACCTGGACGCCGTCGGGAACACCACCAAGGCGGTGACCAAGGGGATCGCGATCGCCACGGCGGTGCTCGCCGCCACCGCCTTGTTTGGCGCCTACGCCGAGTCGGTGAGCCGCTCGCTGGCGGGACTCGCGCCCGTGACCTCCGACGTCGTGGCGTCGATGCTCACCTACTCGATCATCTCGCCGATCACACTGGTCGGGGTGGTCCTGGGCGGCGCCACCGTCTTCCTGTTCTCCGGCCTGGCGATCGACGCCGTGACCCGAGCGGCGGGCGCGATCGTCTTCGAGGTGCGCCGCCAGTTCCGCGAGCACCCGGGGATCATGACGGGCGAGGTGCGGCCCGAGTACGGGCGCGTGGTGGACATCTGCACGCGCGACTCGCTGCGGGAGCTCGCGACGCCCGGGCTGCTCGCCGCGTTCGCGCCCATCGCCGTCGGCTTCGGCCTCGGTGTGGGGCCGCTCGCCGGGTTCCTCGCCGGGGCGATCGCCACGGGTGTGCTGATGGCCGTGTTCCTGGCGAACGCGGGTGGCGCCTGGGACAACGCGAAGAAGATCGTCGAGGACGGCCACTACGGCGGCAAGAACTCCGACGCGCACGCGGCAGTGGTCATCGGGGACACCGTGGGCGACCCGTTCAAGGACACCGCCGGCCCTGCCATCAACCCGCTGATCAAGGTGATGAACCTGGTGGCGCTGCTCATCGCGCCGGCGATCGTAGCGATCAGCGTGGGCGACGGCGCGAACCACCCGGCGCGCATCGCCATCGCGTCCGTGGCCACCCTCATCGCCTTCGGCGCGGTGATCCTGTCCCGCCTGCGGGCCGCCCGGGTGGACCGCGAGGGGATGTTAGAGGCAGAGTCCGAGGTGACCACGCCGGTGCCGATAGGCAGCGGAGCCCGAGTCGAAGAGAGGGTGCGGGACTGAGCCCCACTGCCATGCGCGTCATGTCGTACAACCTCAAGGGCCTGCAACTCGACGAGCACGCCGCCGTGGCAGTGGTCCGCCTCGCGGACGTGGATGTGCTCGGCGTGCAGGAGCCACCGCGTGGACCGCTGCGCCGGGTGCGCCTGCGCAGGTGGGCGGAGCGCGCCGGGCTCCGGGTCGTGGTGGGCGGTTTCGCGTCACGTACCACCGCGCTGCTCGTGCGGCCCGGCAGCGTGGTGGAGCGCCCACGGGCGCACCGGCTGCCGTGGCGGGTGGGGTGGACGCGGCGCGGGTTCGCGACCGCGCGCGTCGACGGCGTCGAGGTGGTGGTGCTGCACCTGTCGGTGCACCCCGAGGAGCGGGCCCGGCACCTCGACCAGGTCGAGGCGTACCTGCGGCAGGTGCAGGGCCCGCTGGTGGTGGTCGGCGACCTCAACGAACGCCCTGACGGCCCCGCGTGGCAGCGGCTGGCCCGCTACGCGCGGGACACGGCCGGAGACGGCGCCGCGCCGACATTCCGCGCGTCGGGCCCGCGGCACCGCATCGACGTGGTGCTCGCGTCACCCGAGCTCGCGGCCAGCAGGTCCCGGGTGCTGCGGGACGCCGCTGCCCGCCGGGCCAGCGACCACCTGCCACTCGTGGTGGACCTGGAGCTGGTGCGGGCGACCGCGGCCTGAGCCCGCCGCCGGACACGGGAGGATGGTCGGGTGAACGACGCGACTGACACGCCCGGCGGCGACCCCGCGCTCCTCGACGCGCTGCGCCGCGACCTGGGCGTCGCGCAGTACACGGTGGACGGTGTCGAGGAGTTGCTGGGCCCGGTGGCCTCGGCGGCGCTTCACCGTGAGGAGGCGCTGCCCGCGCTCCGGGCGACGAACGGACGCG
>JAEWEI010000234.1 GCA_023389545.1 Actinomycetes bacterium
TCGTGCTGCGACCCGAGAGCTCGGTGCACGGCATCGGCATGCGCGAGCCGCTCGACGTCGCGGTGCTCGCGGAGGACGGCACAGTCCTCGCCGTCCGGGTGCTGCGCCCGTGGCGCGCGACCCTTCCGGTGCCTGGCGGGCACGCGGTGCTCGAGGCCCCGGTGGGGAGCTTCGACCGCTGGGGGCTGCGCATGGGGAGCACGGTCACGCTCGGCGTCCCTGCCGAGCGCACCGCACCCGAATGACCTGTCACGGCTCCAGCGTGGTGGACGGGGCGCACTCTCCCCGTGGGCCCGCGGGCCCACGCACAGGCCCAGCCGGGAGCACGGATTTGAGGCGCGGGGCCCAGCGCCCCCGCCCGGCTGTCGCATGCGCGCGCGCGAGGCGTCGGCGGTGGGCTGCCACGTGCGGAAAAGGCCTTCTGGGGTGTGGGCGCCTGCCCTTACGGTGATCCGCGTGCGTCAACTGCCCGTGCCCGACCCCGGCACCCCGCCCCTCAGCTCCCCCGCGGCCTTCCTCTGGTGGGTGGCGCGGCGGCAGGCGGCCCTGCTGACAGCGGGCGTCGGCGTCGGGATCGTGGGAGCCGTCGCGGCAGCGGTCATGCCCTACCTGGTCGGCAGGATCGTCGACGGCGGGCTCGAGCACGGGCTGGGCGCCGAACTGTGGAAGGGCTGCGCGGTGCTCGCCGCCGTGGGCCTGGTCCAGGTCGTGTCCAACGTGTGGGGGCACCGCCTCGACGTCGAGAACTGGCTGCGGTCGGCCTACCGCACCTCCCAGCTCGTGGGGCACCACGTCACCCGCACCGGCGACCGCGTCACCGCCGAGCTGCCCACCGGCGAGGTCGTGGCCACCGTCGCCACCGACAGCCACTGGCTCGGCGAGCTGTACGCCAACGCGGCGCGGGCCGTTGGCTCGGTGTTCGCCTACGGGGTGATCGCCGTGGTCCTCATGCGCACCTCGACGCCGCTGGGGCTGCTCGTGCTGCTCGGCCTGCCCGTGGTCGTCGTCTCCCTCGCGTTCCTCGTCAAGCCGCTGCAACGGCGCCAGCTCGCCCAGCGCGAGGCCCAGGGGCGGCTCACCACTCTCGGCGCCGACACCGTCTCCGGGCTGCGGATCCTGCGGGGCATCGGCGGCGAGGAGGTGTTCGCCGGGCGCTACCGCGCGCAGTCCCAGGAGGTGCGCAAGGCGGGAGTCCACGTCGCCCAGACGCAGTCGCTGCTCGACGCGCTGCAGACCCTGCTGCCCGGCGCCTTCCTCGCGATCGTCGTGTGGGTGGGCTCGCACCTGGCCATCGCCGGCGAGATCACCACCGGGCAGCTCGTCGCGTGCTACGGCTTCGCCGCGTACCTCACCCAGCCGCTGTGGACCGCCGTGGAGATGATGCGGATCGTCACCCGAGTGGTGGTCGGCACCCGCAAGATGCTCGCGGTGCTCCGCGTGCCCGAGGTCGCCGACACCGCCGGCTCGGACGACAGCGCAGCGCGCCCGGGCCCCGCGGACGAGATCGTCGACGAGGGCAGCGGCCTCGTGGTGCGGCCCGGCCTGCTGCTGGCCGTGGTGAGCGCCGACCCCGACGAGTCGGCGGCGCTCGCCCTGCGGCTCGGCCGGTTCGGCGCGCCCGAGGCCGAGCCGGGACCGCGCCCCGCGGTGCGCTGGGGCGCGGCGTCGCTGGACGACCTGCCACTGTCCGAGATCCGCGAGCGCATCGTCATCGCAGAGTCCACGCCCACCCTGTTCACCGGGCCCTTCGCCGAGGAGCTCGACGTGCGCGGCCGCGCGACCGAGGCCGAGATGCTCGCCGCGCTCCACGTGGCCGACGCCGCCGACGTGCTCGACTCCGTGCCCGGCGGCCTCGCCGGGGAGGTCGAGGAGAAGGGGCGCTCGCTCTCGGGAGGGCAGCGGCAGCGGGTCGCGCTCGCCCGGGCGCTGCTCACGGAGGCGGAGGTGCTGGTGCTCGTGGAGCCCACCAGCGCCGTTGACGCGCACACCGAGTCCCGGATCGCGCGCCGCCTGGCCCACGCCCGGGCAGGCCGCACCACAGTGCTCGTCACCGCGAGCCCGCTGGTGCTCGACGTGGCCGACGAGGTCGCGCTGCTGGTCGACGGGCAGATCGTCGCCCGGGGCCGGCACCGCGAGCTGATGGACGGCCACGACACCGCCTCCCAGGCCTACCGCGCGGTCGTCTCCCGCACCTCGGGCGAGGACGCAGGCGCCCCCGACACCACGACCGGCGCCGCGCCGACCAAGGAGGACAGCCGTGAAGCTGCCCGTCGCTGACGGACCCACGCTGCGCCGCCACACCGGCCGGCTGCTCAGCAGGCATCGCCGCGCGCTGGTGTGGGTGGTGCTGCTCAACGCCTTGGCCGCGAGCGCCGGGCTGGCCGGACCGTGGCTGCTCGGCCGGCTGGTCGACGCCGTGTCCCAGGGCGCCGACGGCGGCTACGTCAACCGCACCGTCGCCGTGCTCGCCATCGCCGTGCTCGCGCAGACCGGGCTGGTCCGGTACGCGCAGCGCTCCGCGATGGTGCTCGGGGAGACGGTCTTCGCCGAGCTCCGCGAGGAGTTCCTCACCACCGTGACGCGGCTGCCGCTGTCCACCGTCGAGCGGGCGGGGACGGGCGACCTCGTCTCGCGCACCACCACCGACATCGACCGGGTGCAGCACACCGTCCGCTTCGGCGTCCCCCGGGTGCTCGTGACGGGTGTGACGATCGTGCTGACGCTCGTCGCCGCGCTGGCCACCAACCTCCTGGTCGCTGTCGCGCTGTTCGCCGGCGCGCCCCTGCTCGTCGGCGTCTGCCGCTGGTACCTGCGGCGGGCCACCCCGGCCTACCTCGCGGAGGGCGCGTCGTACGCCACGATCAGCGGCTCCATCACCGAGTCGGTGGAGGGCGCGCGGACCATCGACGCGCTCGGGCTCGGGGCTCGCCGGCGGGCCCGCCTCAACCGGGACATCGGCGTGGCGTTCGAGGCGGAGAAGCGCACGCTGTGGCTGCGCTCTGTGCTGTTCCCCGGCATCGACCTGGCGTTCCTCCTGCCCGTGGTCGCGGTGCTCGTCTGGGGGGCGCACCTGATCTCCACGGGCCAGGCCACCGTCGGCGCCGTCACCACGATCACGCTGTACGCGGTGCAGGTCATCCAGCCCATCGGCGAGTTGATCTTCTGGCTCGACGAGATCCAGGTGGGCGCGACCTCGCTCGCGCGCATCGTCGGCGTCGCCGACGTCCCCCCGGACCGCCAGCGCGGCGACGCACAGCCAGTCGACGAGCACCTCGTCGGCCGCGGCGTCCGGTACGCCTACCGCGAGGGTCACGACGTGCTGCACGGGGTGGACCTCGACCTGCGCGTCGGCGAGCGGCTCGCCGTCGTCGGGCCCTCGGGCGCCGGCAAGTCGACGCTCGGCCGCATGCTCGCGGGCGTGCATCCGCCCACCGGCGGCTCGGTGAGCGTCGGCGGGGTGCCCCTCGTGGAGCTGCCGCTTGACGCGCTGCGCGGGCACGTCGCCCTCGTCACCCAGGAGCACCACGTCTTCGTCGGCTCCGTCGCCGAGAACCTGCGGCTCGCGGCGGAGGCGGCCGACGACGACGCGCTCGAGCGGGCGCTGCGGGCCGTGGACGCCTGGGACTGGGTCGAGGCCCTGCCCGAGGGGCTCGGCACAGTGGTCGGATCGGGCGGCGCGTCGCTGACGCCCGCGCAGGCGCAGCAGATCGCCCTGGCGCGGCTCGTGCTGCTCGACCCGCACACCCTTGTGCTGGACGAGGCGACGTCGCTGCTGGACCCGCGCGCGGCCCGGCACCTGGAACGGTCGCTGTCGGCAGTGCTCGACGGGCGCACCGTCGTGGCCATCGCGCACCGCCTGCACACCGCGCACGACGCGGACCGGGTCGCCGTGGTCGACGCCGGGCGGATCACCGAGATCGGCTCCCATGACGAGCTGGTCGCGGCCGGCGGCGAGTACGCGGCGCTGTGGCGCTCCTGGCAGAGCGACTGACTCCTGGGCAGAGCGACTGAGGGCGGCGCCGCGCGCTCAGACGGGCACGTCGGTGAGCCGGCCCAGGTAGGTGACGTCCTCGTCGCTCGCCGCGTCGATCCGGTGGAAGCCGAGCCGGGCGTAGAACCGCAAGGCGCCCGCGTTCTCGTTCGCGACCCCCAGGTGCACGGCGGGGACCCCGCGCTCGGCGAGGGCGCCGAGGAACGCCCGCATCAGCTCGCGTCCGTGGCCGGCGCCCTGGTGCTCGGGCAGGAGGTCGATGTGCAGGTGGGCCGGGTAGTCGGCGAGCGCGCCGCGCACGCTCTGCTCCGGGTGGTGGAGCTGGTCCACCAGCCAGTCCTCGGCGGTGGTGGGGGCCTCGACCCGAGGGTGGCGCGCGGCGACGAGCGGGAGCCAATGCCGCCGGTAGGCCGCCGCCCACGCCTGGGTGTCGGCGGTGCCGAGGATATAGCCGACGGCGCGGTCGCCGTCGTCGAGCACGAAGGCCAGCTCGGGCTCAAGGTGCAGGTACGGCCCGGCGTACACATCGGGCAGCAGGTCGTCGTCGCTGTACCACCCTCGCGCGTCCGACCCCGCGGCGCCTGTGCGCACACACACGTCGTACACGTCCTGCCGGTCGAAGGACTCATACGACCTGACGAACACGCGGTCTCCTTCGACGGTGCGACGCCGGGACCTGGACCCGGCGCTGCGAGTATGCCCGTGACAGACCCCCGCGCGGTAGCGAATCCTGGACGCATGTTCGGATCACGACGACTGCGCGGTGGCGCCACGCTCCCGCCCGAGGCGCTCGCCTGGCGCTTCTCGCGGTCGAGCGGTCCCGGAGGGCAGTCGGTGAACACCGCCGACTCGCGGGTCGAGCTGTCGGTGGACCTCACAGCGATCGGATGGACGAGTCCCACGCAACTCGAGCGGGTGCGCGAGCGGCTGGCGGCCCGGCTGGTCGACGACGTGCTCACGGTCGCCGCGTCGGAGCACCGCTCGCAGCTCCGGAACCGGGAGGCTGCGCTCGCGCGGGCGCAGGCGCTGCTCGACGACGCTCTCGCGCCCCCGCCGCCGCCGCGCCGCGCGACTCGGGCCAGCCGCTCCTCTCGCGAGCGCCGCGCTCAGGGAGAGCGGCGCCGGCGCGCGGTCAAGGAGCTGCGGAGACGCCCTTCTGCTGGGTGACGGCCTGCTGGGTGACCGCCTGCGGCTCGCCCGTCGCAGGCCCGTCACCCGCGGCCTCGTCGCGGACCAGCCGGATCCACACGAAGAGCGCGAAGCCGCCGAAGATCCACCACTGGGCGGCGTACGCGAGGTTCTGGATGTTCATGCCCGAGCCGGAGCGGGTGGGCGCCGGCACGAGCTCGAGCCCGGCGCTGTGCGCGGGGTCCGCGGGCGACGCGTCGGCGAGGACGACATACCCCGTCCAGATGGGGCCGGCCCAGGAGCCGAGCAGCTCGGCGGAGCTGATCGCGTCGACCCGGCCCGCGGGCTGCCCGCCGAGCCCCGGTCCCTCTGAGGCCTGCAGGTAGCCGGTGACGGTGACCTCGCCGGTGGGGACGGCGAGCGCCGCGGCGTCGTCGGGGTCGGCCACCCAGCCGCGCACCACGGGCAGCACCGGCGCCGCCTCCCCCACGTCGTTGCCGGGAGTGGACGGCAGGGTGTCGGTGACCCGCAGGGGCGTGAGCACCAGGCAGCCCGCCTCCTCGCCGATCGACCGCTCCACCACGAGGAGCTGGCCGTCGGGCTCGTACACGCCGCGCGCCACCACCTGCTGGCCGACGAGCTCGCCGGCGAAGCTGGTCTGGGGAGCGAACACGGCTCCGATGTCCTGTGGGGGGCGCGCCTCGCGCTCGGCCTGCTCTTGCGCCTCGTCGGCGCCGCCGCGGATCTCGGCCCGGTCGAGCTGCCACATGCCGAGGCGCGCGCACACCACGGCGGCCAGCAGCAGCGCCGCGAGCAGCACCAGCATCCGGGGCCGCACCGCGGCGCGCAGGAACGTGGTGGGCGCCACGGGTGGGGTCGACGCACCGGCTGGCGTCACGGGCGACGGTGGCGCGGAGGGCGGCGTCACAGAGGGCGGTGTCGCGGAGGGCGGGTTCGCGGGCACGGCTCACCGTAACCCGGCCAGGCACGCCCGCGGGGCCCGCACACCCCGCCGGAGAACCGGTGTGACGGTCACGACATGCCGGCACTGCGCCAAAGGCGCGACGGCCGTCCCCACACCCTCCTCGACGGTGAGTTCGACCACATACGCGCTACTTGGCGAGGCGGAGAACACAGCCCGACCTGGGCGGCGACCCGCACGGCCCGCACGAACCGGGCTGTGCGCGGAGTCGTCGCATGGGGTTGTATGACAGAAGGGGCAGATGGCGGGCCTGGGTCAGACGTCCCAGTCGGCCGCCTTGACAGACGCAAGGCTTGGCATGCCTCCGACGCCGCGGCAGACGGGGCAGGACGAAAGGCGGGACTGCATGAGCATCACAGCACCACCGACCACGTCGCACCAGAGCTGGCCCACGGGGGGCTCAGGGGTCGGACCCGAGGCGCTCGAGGCCATCCACCGGTGGTGGCGCGCCGCCAACTACCTGTCCGTCGGGCAGATCTACCTGCTCGACGACCCGTTGCTGCGCGAGCCGCTCACTGTCGACGACGTCAAGCCCCGCCTGCTGGGCCACTGGGGCACCACCCCCGGCCTGAACTTCCTGTACGCGCACCTCAACCGGATGATCCGCGAGCGCCAGCAGTCCACGCTGTACGTGACCGGGCCGGGCCACGGCGGCCCGGGGCTCGTCGCGAACGCGTACCTGGACGGCACGTACTCCGAGGTCTACTCCGACATCACCGAGGACGCCGAGGGCCTGCGCCGGCTGTTCCGCCAGTTCTCCTTCCCCGGCGGCATCCCGAGCCACGTCGCTCCCGAGACCCCCGGGTCGATCCACGAGGGCGGCGAGCTGGGCTACGCCCTGTCGCACGCGTACGGCGCCGCATTCGACAACCCGGACCTGCTGGTCACGGCCGTCATCGGCGACGGCGAGGCGGAGACGGGCCCGCTGGCCACGAGCTGGCACTCCAACAAGTTCGTGCACCCGGTGAACGACGGGGTGGTGCTGCCGATCCTGCACCTGAACGGGTACAAGATCGCGAACCCGACGGTGCTGGCGCGGATCCCGGACTCGGAGCTGCTGGACCTGATGCGGGGCTACGGCCACAAGCCGCACCTGTTCGTCGCGGGCTTCGACGACGAGTCGCCGCTGTCGTACCACGCGCGGTTCGCGGAGCTGCTGGACACGG
>JAEWEI010000239.1 GCA_023389545.1 Actinomycetes bacterium
GCTGGCGCACGAGGTCAGGGCAAGCGCGCCCACCGCGATGGTGGCCGCGAAGCCGGCGAAACGCCTGATCTTCATTGTTCCTCCAGTGGAATCCGGACAGGCCCGGAATTCGGTGACCGCGGTCGGCGCGACAGGCCGCGGTCACGCGGCGGCGGGGGCGACGCATGCCGGCCGGGTGGTCCGTCAGGCGTGACCGTCGCCGTGCGCGATCGATCCCGAGTGGCCGCTGCGGGTGGCACAGGCCGAGAAACCCCTCACTGCGCGATCACCGCGCATCGGGGTGGGATCGTTGCGCCGACTCGCGGCACCGATACACCCCATAGGGTTAATTTGAGCCAAAGCCATCACCTTGCAGCCGCGCACATGGTATACGCCGAATCAGGGAGCGATGGACACCCGTCCAGTGACCGGTCACCACGGCCGTCCGGCCACCTGGGCGCAACGAGAAGCGGGGCCAGCGCGGAACTTCCCGCGCCGACCCCGCTCGTGATGCCCTGAAGGAACGCTCGCGCTCAGAGCGCGTTCGGCGGCACCCTGTCCTCGCCCACCCCGTCCAGCCGGCCCGCCGCCGCACGAGCCAGCGCCGCGCGCTCGATCTCGTCCTGCTCCTGCGCCGCCTCCGCCAGCAACGCGGCACGCGCCTCGCGCCGGCTGCGCTGCTCCGCCGGGTCCGGGACCGGGACTGCCGCGAGCAGCCGCTGCGTGTACGGGTGCCGCGGCGCGTGCACCACCTGCTCCGTGTCGCCGTGCTCCACGAGCTTCCCCTGGTGCATCACGGCGACCCGGCTGGAGAGGATCTCCACCACGGCCAGATCGTGCGAGATGAACAGGCACGCGAAGCCGTGCTCGCGCTGCAGCTCCTGGAACAGCTCCAGCACGCGGGCCTGCACCGAGACGTCGAGCGCCGATGTCGGCTCGTCGGCCACCAGGAGCTTCGGCTCCAGGGACAGCGCCCGGGCGATGCCGACGCGCTGCCGCTGCCCGCCCGAGAGCTCATGCGGGTAACGGTTGCGCATGGCGCGCGGCAGGTGCACCTGGTCGAGCAGCTCCTCGACCCGACGGCTCAGCTCGGCGCCCTTGAGCCCGGTGTGCAGCATCATCGGCTCGCCGATCGACTCGCCGATCGGCAGGCGCGGGTTCAGCGACGAGCCCGGGTCCTGGAAGACGATGCCGACCTGGTGGCGCAGCGGCGCCAGGGTCTTGCGCGTCGCGCCGACCATGTCCACCCCCGCCACCTTCAGCGTCCCCGCCGAGACGGGCAGCAGGCCCACGACAGCGCGGCCGATGGTCGTCTTGCCGGAGCCGGACTCCCCCACCAGGCCCACGACCTCGCCCTGGTGCAAGGTCAGATCGACGCCGTCCACCGCCCGGAACCCAGGCGCGCGCCCACGGCCCGGGTACTCGATGACCATGCCCTGCGCCTCGAGCACGACGGGACGGTCATCCGCCGCGGCCGCCGTCGGCGCGGGCTCGGGCTCGGACACCACGGCCGGCGTCCGGGCGGCGCCCAGGTGCGGCACCGCCGCGAGCAGCGAGCGGGTGTACGGGTGCTGCGGGTTGGAGAAGATCTGCTCGGCCGTCCCCTGCTCGACGACGCGGCCGTCCTTCATCACCAGGATCGAGTCGGCCAGGTCCGCCACCACGCCCATGTCGTGGGTGATCAGCACGATGCCCGAGTCGATGCGGGTGCGCAGATCACGCATGAGCTGCAGGATCTCCGCCTGCACCGTGACGTCGAGCGCCGTGGTCGGCTCGTCGGCGATCAGCAGCCGCGGGTCACAGGCGAGCGCCTGGGCGATCATCGCGCGCTGCCGCTGCCCGCCCGAGAGCTGGTGCGGGTACGAGTCGAACCGGCGCTCCGGCTCGGGGATCTCCACCATCGTCAACAGCTCGATGGCGCGGGCCTTCGCCTCCTTGGGGCCCATCGGGAAGTGCGTGCGCAGCGTCTCCACGATCTGGAAGCCGACCGTGTAGACGGGGTTCAGGGCCGTCATCGGCTCCTGGAAGATGACGGCGACCTCCTTGCCCCGGACATGGCGCAGCCGCCCGGGCGACATGCCCAGCAGCTCGCGGCCGTCGAGCATGGCGCTGCCGTACGCGCGCCCGTTGGGCGGCAGCAGGCCGATCAGCGACATCGACGACTGGGTCTTGCCGGAGCCCGACTCGCCGACGATGGCGAGCACCTCGCCCGGGCGCACGTCGTAGCTGACGTCGACGGCGGCGGGGAACCACTCGCCGTCCACGTAGAAGTTCACGCTCAGGTCGCGAACGGTCAGGACCGGCTCGGTGGGCTTCGGCGCGGGCGCCTCGACTGCGGTTTCAGTGGCCACGGGTGATCTGGTCCTTCCGGGGGGTCCTGCACGCGCCCGCAGGCGTGCCAGGCGTGCTCATCGTGTCTGGGAGCATGTGCGCATGGGTGCTGCGCGGGTGTTCAGGTCGATGCCGGGTCGAGTGCTGACGGTCGTGACGGCTGTCGCCGGGCTGGTGTGCCTGGTGGCGATGGCCGTCGGAGGCGGCGCGGAGCTGCTGCGGTACGGGGCTGTGCCGCTGCTCGTGGTGCTGCTGGTGTGGGCCATGTTCTGGCGCCCGCGCGTGGAGGTCTCCGACGGCGGCATCGAGTTGCGGAACGTGCTCCGCACCGTGCAGGTGCCATGGCCCGCGTACCGGGGCGCCGACACCCGCCTCGCCCTGAAGATCGAGACCACCCGCGGCGACTTCACCGCGTGGGCGACGCCCGCGCGCAGCGGCGCGCCCGCCCGGCGGGACCTCGCCACGCCGGTCGACGCCCGCCGTGCCACCGGCGCCAGCGCCGACGCAGCCGCACTGGAGATCGCCGCCCGCCACGAGGCCCTGCGCCAGGCGGGCCACCTCGACCG
>JAEWEI010000255.1 GCA_023389545.1 Actinomycetes bacterium
GGACAAAGTTGGTCCGGTTCGCTTCACGAGTATGGGGCCAAGCCCGTTTTGGGCCCAGTGCTGGGGTGAAATTATGGATCTCGACACCGGTGTCACAACGCTGCAAGCGATTCGCACTGTGCAAGAGGGGTATGACCGCGTCGAGTTTCGCGGCCCAGCGGAGGGGCGACGGGACCTGTATGAGCAGATCGTTGCCGCAACAGTCAACGAGCTAGCGCTGTATTATTATCTCGTTTCCGAGCGAAATCTGATTGACACAAATTTCAGATGGATCGACATCCAATTGAACGCCCTGATTGCGTTGCAAGAAGCTCGCGGTGTAAAAGCACGGTTCAGAAGGCTCTGGCGTGGAGGGCGTGATGCCCTCTCGCTAAACTTACAGCTTCTCGAAGCGGAATCCTGGGCAGCGGAGCTTGACGCGACGATCGACTCCCTCCAACAGGACTTATATGCTGTCCACCCGTTCATCGTTTTCAAACCCTGGATTGAGAAGGAGTCTTACCGCGCGAGGGTCGAGCGCGGCTCGAATCTTCGCGATATGGTGGCTGCATTGAGCGCGCGGCACTCAAACAGTGTCCAGGTCGTTGCCGTGGTGGCCTCATCGATCGGCGGCGGCGTAGTCGGAGCCGCCCTCGCCGCGCTAGCAGCGGGGATCGGCGGGGCTTGACTCATTCTCGCAATGCAACTCGGAGGTGCGTATTCCATGTGCGTCCTATGTGGCGAAAGGTTGGGGTGTGCCACGGGTTGCTGCCCTTGGTGGTGCGCATTTTCCGCATCGCCAGGCCACCGGTCCTTGAGGTGAACGACTCCCTCGCTTCGAGGCGAGCCTGGCCTCGACGGTCACGGCAGGCGATGCCAACTTGCCGAACTTCGCGCGCTTGAGCAGGAGGCATGCGCTGGTCGCGTCGATGCAGCCGACTTTCCTCGATGCGCCAAGGCGATGGCCCGGCTTGTGGACGGACAGTGCGGTCTGTCCGGTTCCTCCCCTAGTGTCGGGGCGCCCGCGCGTCAGCCGGGTGGCATCGGCCCAAGGGAGCAGCCGTGGACGGGGTGGCGATCCTCGAGACTGAGGTCCGCGAGCTGATCCGCCGACGCGGCCTGGACCCGGTGCGCGACCGCAGCGGCGTGCGGCAGCTCGTCACCGATGCGATCGCCGATTACGACGCCCGGAGCGTGGTGGGCGCCGTCCCCCCGTTGGCCGACGCGGCGGGCGCGCTGAAGAGCGTCGTGGACGCGGTCGCCGGGCTCGGGCCGCTCCAGCGCTACCTCGACGACCCGGAGGTCGAGGAGATCTGGATCAACTCGCCCACCGAGGTGTTCGTCGCCCGGCGCGGCGAGCCGGAGCTGACGACCACAATCCTCACCGCCGGGCAGGTGCGCGACCTCGTGGAGCAAATGCTCAAGGCGTCCGGTCGGCGGCTCGACCTATCCAGCCCGTTCGTCGACGCGAGCCTTCCGGGTGGCGAGCGGTTGCACGTCGTCATCCCCGATGTGACGCGGCGCGACTGGGCCGTGAACATCCGCAAGTTCGTGGCCCGAGCGCACCGGCTCGACGACCTCGTCGCCCTCGGGTCGCTGCCCGGCGCGGCGGCGGCGTTCCTCGACGCCGCCGTGCGGGTGGGGCTCAACGTGCTCGTGGCCGGGTCGACGCAGGCTGGCAAGACGACGATGCTCGGCGCGTTGGCGGGCTCTGTGCCCGCCCGGCAGCGGATCGTCACCTGCGAGGAAGTGTTCGAGCTGCGGCTCGTGCACCGGGATGTCGTGGCGTTGCAGTGCCGCCAGCCCAGCCTGGAGGGCACGGGCGAGATCCCGCTGCGGCGGCTGGTGAAGGAGGCGCTGCGGATGCGCCCGGACCGGCTGCTCATCGGCGAGGTCCGCGAGGCGGAGGCGCTGGACCTGCTGGTGGCGCTCAACGCGGGCGTGCCGGGGATGTGCACGCTGCACGCGAACTCCGCCCGTGAGGCGCTGACCAAGTTGTGCACGCTGCCGCTGCTCGCGGGGGAGAACATCACCGACCGTTTCGTGGTTCCCACCGTCGCGGCGGCCATCGACGTGGTGGTGCACCTGGGGCTGGACGCGCGGGGCCGACGCCGGGTCCGCGAGATCGTCGCCGTGCCGGGCCGGGTGGAGAACGGGATCGTGGAGACAGCCGACCTGTTCCACCTGCGCGGTGAGGAGCTCGTGCGGGGCGAGGGGTACCCGCCGCATCCCGAGCGGTTCGCGATCGCCGGCATCGACCTGCCCGCGCTGCTGCGCGCCGGGCGCTGAGGGGCGCGTCGTGGGCGTCGTGATCGGCCTGCTGCTCGGGGCGGGACTGTGCTGCGTGTGGTGGTCGTGGTGGGCGCCGCCCCGCCGTTCGACGGCGGCCTCCGACGGGTGGGCGGTGCGCACCCAGGACCTGCTGGTGCAGGCGGGCGCCCCACAGGTGACGCCAGGCGCGCTGGTGACCGCGTGCGCCGGGTTGGGCGCGCTCGTGCTGCTGATCGGAGTGGCGCTGACCAGGTCGCCGGCTGTGGCCGCCTGCTTCGCCGCGATGGCCGCGGGGGCGCCCGTTGCACTGGTGCGCGGGAGGGCCCGACGGCGCCGCACCCGGCTGCGTGATGTGTGGCCTGAGGTCGTGGACCACCTCGGCTCGGGCATCCGCGCCGGGCTGTCGCTGCCGGAGGCGCTCGCGCAGCTGGGCGACCGGGGACCGGTGGAACTGCGTGAGCCGTTCGCCGCCTTCGCCGAGGACTACCGAGTCAGCGGGAGGTTCGGAGACTGCCTCGACGACCTGAAAGCGCGGCTGGCCGATCCGGTGGCGGACCGGATCATCGAGGCGCTGCGCCTGACCCGCGACGTCGGCGGCACCGACCTGGGCCGGCTCCTGCGGACGCTGTCCGGGTTCCTGCGCGAAGACGCGCGCACCCGTGGCGAGCTCGAGGCCCGGCAGAGCTGGACGGTGTACGCGGCGCGGCTCGCCGTCGCGGCGCCGTGGGTGGTGCTCGCGATGCTCGCCACCCGCACCGAGGCCGCCAGCGCCTACAACTCCGTGGCTGGCTCGCTGGTGCTGCTCATGGGGGCCGTCTGCTCCGTCGCGGCGTACCTGATCATGGTGCGGATCGGGCGGTTGCCCGAGGACCCGCGGGTACTGCGATGAGCGCCGCGCTGCTGGGCGCCGGGGTGGGCGCACTGGGCGGGCTGGGGCTCGCGCTCGTGACGTGGCGGCTCGCCGCCCGGCGCATCACCCTCGACGAGCGTCTCGCGCCCTACCTGCGACCGCAGCGCACCGGGTCGCGCCTGCTGCGCGACTCCGCCACCCGCACCCCGTTCCCGACGCTCGAACGGCTCATCGCTCCCGTGATGGCGGACGGCATGAGGCTCGTCGCCCGGGTCGGATCGCCGGCCTCCGAGTTGCGCCGCCGGCTGGAGCGCGCGGGCCGCAGCGAGACCGTCGAGGAGTTCCGCGCCGGCCAGGTGGTGTGGGGAGTCGTCGGGCTCGCGGCCGGGCTCGCGCTCGCCTTGATGATCGCGGCCGGGCGGTCCGCGGGGATCGTCCCGCTGCTCGCGCTCGTGCTCGTCTCGGGCGCCACGGGTGTGTTGTTCCGCGACTATCAGCTCACCCGAGAGGTCGCGGCCCGCGAGGAGCGGCTGCTGGCCGAGCTGCCCACCATCGCCGAGCTGCTCGCGCTGTCGGTCAGCGCCGGGGAGGGCGCCGTCGGCGCGCTCGAGCGGGTGGTGCGCACCACGCATGGCGAGTTGTCCGGTGAGTTGGCGCGCACCTTGGCGGACGCCCGCTCCGGGACGCCGCTGGCCTACGCGCTCGAGAACCTCGCCGACCGGACGGGCCTGGCCGCGTTGGCGCGCTTCGCCGAGGGGGTGGCCGTCGCCGTGGAGCGCGGCACCCCGCTGGCCGAGGTGCTGCGCTCCCAGGCGCAGGACGTCCGCGAGCAGCGACGCCGCGGGCTGATGGAGCTGGGCGGCCGCAAGGAGGTGCTGATGATGGTGCCGGTGGTGTTCCTCATCCTGCCGGTGACCGTCGTCTTCGCCGTGTTCCCCAGCATCGCGGTGCTCAGAGTCGGGCTGTGAGCGCATGCGGATGGAGTCGAGTGACGAAGGAGAGCGCCATGCAGGACGAGACGACACACCCGGGCTGCGACGCGGGAACCGACCCGGAACCGGGCCCCGACCAGACGGCGACGGCGCCGGGCGAGGCAGGTGGCGGGCGCTGGGAGGGAGGCGACCGAGGCGATGTGCCCGGGTGGGTGTTGATCACTTTGATGACGGCCGGATTGGTGGTCGCCCTGTGGGCGGTGGCTGGTCCCACCCTGGCCAACCTGTTCGAGAGCTCGATCGCGAGCGTGACCGGCCCGCCGTGATCGCGTGGGGCAACGGGTCAGTGGAGCGTGAGCGCGGCTCGGCGATCGTGGACTTCGTGCTCGTCGGCGCACTCACCTCGCTGCTCTTCGCCGCGGTGCTGCAGCTCGCGCTCGTCCAGCACGTGCGGAACACGCTCGTGGACTGCGCTGCCGAGGGCGCCCGGCACGCCGCGCTCGCGGACCGGGGTGTCGAGGACGGCGTCGAGCGCACGCGCGCGCTTCTCACGGCGGCGCTGTCGGCCGACTACGCGCAGGACGTGACGGCTCGGCGCGCCGAGGTCGGCGGGCTCGATGTCGTCGAGGTGCGGGTCACTGCGCCCCTGCCTGTCGCCGGGCTGCTGGGGCCGGCGCGTGGGCTGACAGTCGTGGGGCACGCCTTGGCAGAGGGCGGCCCATGAGGCGCCGGCGGGTCGTGCGGTGGTGGCGAGCCCGATTGGCCGCCGTTGGGGATGGCAGCGGCGATGACAGCGGCAACGCCATCGTCGAGTTCCTGGGCGTGGCGCTGCTCCTGCTGGTGCCCGTGGTGTACCTGGTGCTGGTGCTGGGGCGCGTGCAGGCGGCGACGTTCGCCGTCGAGGGCGCGGCTCGGGAGGCCGGGCGGGCGTTCGCCCGCGCGGATGATCCCGGGACGGGCGCTGATCGAGCCGTGGCCGCTGTGGGGCTGGCGCTCGCCGACCAGGGGTTCACGGACGCGGACCCGGCTCGGGCGCTGACGCTCGACTGTTCGAGCGTGCCGTGCCTGGCGCCAGGCAGTGAGGTCGTCGCGGAAGTCGTGGTCGTCGTGCCGTTGCCCTTCGTGCCGTCGTTCGTGCGCGCCGTGGCGCCGCTGGAGATCCCGGTCAGCGCCCGGCACGTGGCGCCCGTGGACCGGTTCCGCGAGGCGCCATGAGAAGCCGGTGGCGGCCGGCGGGGGAGGACGGCCAGACGTCCGTCCTGGCGATTGGGTTCGTGGTGCTGGCGTTGCTGCTGGTCACCGGCGTCGTCTCGGCCACCGGCGTGCACTTGGACCGCAAGCGGCTGCTGGCGACGGCTGACGCGGCGGCCATCAACGCCTCCGACGCGCTGTCCGACCCGGGGTACTACGCCGAGGGGCGGCGCCCGACAGCCGAGGGACATGTGCTGATCACCGACGAGGATGTGCGGCGCGCGGTGCGCGAGCACCTGGCCGACCACCCGGAGCTCACCGCGGGGCTTGAGCGCGTCCAGGTGCTGGAGGCCGCGTCGCCTGACGGGCGCACCGCCGTGGTGCGGCTCGGCGCGTACACCAGGCCTGCGCTGATCAGCTGGGTCACGGCGCCGTGGTCGGACGGCATCGCGCTCGAGGCGGCGTCGAGCGCGCGCGCCTGGTGACGCGGGCAGGAGACGGCTGCGGCGAGTGTGCAGGCCGCGCCTTCAGCGCGAGCGGGTAACCTGGACCGCCGTGGCCACCACTGACTTCTCCGCGGAGATCCGCGACCTCCGTACGACGCTGGAATCCATCCAGGCGGTGAGCGACCCGACGGTGCTCCACGCCAAGATCGCCGAGCTGTCCGAGAAGGCGTCGGCGCCGGACCTGTGGGACGACCCGGAGGCGGCGCAGCGCATCACGTCGGCCCTGTCGGCGACGCAGGCGGAGCTGGACCGGGTGCAGAAGCTCGGGGGGCGCATTGACGACCTCGAGACGCTCGTGGAGATGGCCACCGAGGACGGCGGCGACGAGGAGACCCTGGCCGAGGCCGAGGCGGACCTCGTCAAGATCCGCAAGGACCTCGACGCTCTTGAGGTCCGCACGCTGCTCGCTGGCGAATACGACCAGCGCGAGGCCGTCGTGACGATCCGCGCGGGCGCCGGTGGCGTGGACGCCGCCGACTTCGCGGAGATGCTGCTGCGCATGTACTTGCGCTGGGCGGAGCGCCACGGCTACCCGACGGCGGTGCTGGACACCTCCTACGCGGAGGAGGCCGGCCTGAAGTCGGCGACGTTCGAGGTGAAGGTGCCGTACGCGTTCGGGCACCTGTCCGTGGAGGCGGGCACCCACCGCCTGGTGCGGATTTCCCCGTTCGACAACCAGGGTCGCCGGCAGACCTCTTTCGCGGCGGTCGAGGTCATCCCGCTGATCGAGCAGACGGACTCCATCGAGATCCCCGAGAGCGAGATCAAGGTCGACGTGTTCCGCTCGTCCGGCCCGGGCGGCCAGTCGGTCAACACGACGGACTCGGCGGTGCGCATGACGCACATCCCCACCGGCATCGTCGTGTCGATGCAGAACGAGAAGTCGCAGATCCAGAACCGCGCCGCCGCGCTGCGCGTGCTCCAGTCCCGGCTGCTGCTGCAGCGCCAGGCGGAGGAGAACGCCGCGAAGAAGGCCCTGGCGGGCGACATCAAGGCGAGCTGGGGCGACCAGATGCGCTCGTACGTGCTGCACCCGTACCAGATGGTCAAGGACCTGCGCACGGAGCACGAGGTCGGGAACACGGCGGCCGTGTTCGATGGCGACATCGACGGCTTCCTCGAGGCGGGGATCCGCTGGCGCCGTAGCCAGGACGCCCGCGAGTAACAACACTCACAGGTTCCCGGCGGCGTGTCTGCGGGGGATCGTCGGGGGCGGCTGCCTAGGCTCGTCGCGGCCAGAGCCGCACCGCCCCTCCCATCCCCGAAGACTGGCCGCGAGCCGTGATCCGATTCGAGAACGTCACAAAGGTCTATGCGCGCGGCGCGAGGCCTGCCCTCGACCAGGTCTCCCTGGAGGTCGAGCGAGGGGAGTTCGTGTTCCTTGTCGGATCGTCGGGCTCGGGGAA
>JAEWEI010000313.1 GCA_023389545.1 Actinomycetes bacterium
CCGCCGGCGGCCGTGGGGCCCGGTGAGCGGCGCCTCGCCCCGATGGGTAGCCTCATCGAATGGGGTTGCCTGTCGTCCTGGTGCACGGCGCGCGGACCTCGCGCACCATGTGGCGCCAGCAGCTGGAGGCGCTCGACCGCGCCGGGCGGACGGCGGAGGCCCTCGACCTCCCGGGCCACGGCGAGCGGCTGGGGGAGCCGTTCACAGTGGACGGCGCAGTGCGGGCGATCAGCGACAGCGTCGAGGGCGTCGGCGGTCGCGCACTGGTGGTGGGGCTCTCCCTGGGGGGCTACACGGCGATCGCCCATGCGGCGCGCCACCCCGAGCAGGTGGCCGGGCTGGTCGCGGCGGGCTGCAGCACGCGTCCGATGCGGGTGCTGGTCGAACCGTGGCGGTGGGCTGTGCGGGGCATCGCCCGCCTGCCTGACCGGGGGGCGGGCCTCAACCAGCGGATGGCGGACCTGTTCCTCCCGGCCGCGGGCGCCGCGGACGTCGGCGCGGGTGGTTACGCGCTGCACGTCATGGACGATGTGCTGCGCGAGGTTGGGCGGTTGAGCCCGACGGCGGACCTGCGGGCGATCGAGTGCCCGGTGTGGCTCGTCAACGGCCGGTACGACCACTTCCGGGGCGAGGAGCGCCGCTTCCTCGCGTCTGCGCGTGACGGCCGCCTGGTCGTGGTGCCTGGCGCCACGCACCTGGTGAGCCTGGTGCGGCCTGAGCGGTTCGTGCGGGTGGTGCTGGAGGCGCTCGACGAGCTCGAGGGCTGAGGTCAGCCGGCGCGCAGCGTCCAGGCGCGCACACCGCCGACGATGCCGGCCTGGTTGGGCGCCACGGCGACGTCGTCGCCGAGCCGGGCCAAAGCCTGCGAGGTGATGCGACGCGAGTTGCCGCCGCCCAGGTACAGGCGGTCCCACCAGAACACCGGGCGCAGCCCGTCGACGGCGCGACGCACCCGCCGCGACCACAGGCCGTCGCCGAGCCGGGCGCGCTCCACCTCGCCGAGGTACTCGTCATAGGTGACACCGCGCCGCACCGGGGCATGGGAGAGCTCGAGGTGCGGCGCGAGCGTGCCGCCGTCGAACAGTGCCGCGCCCAGTCCCGTCCCGAGCGTGAGGACGAGCTCGACCCCTGTTCCCGAGACCACCCCGGCGCCGTGGACCTCGGCGTCGTTGAGCACGAGTGTCGGGACGCCGAGCCGCGCCTCGAGGTCCGCACGGATGTCCCGGCCCGACCAGGCGGCGACCAGATGCGGCTCGACGCGGGTGTGGGGGCCGGAGCGGGTCACATAGTGCGGTGTCGCGACGACGACGCCGTGTCGGACCATGCCGGGCATGCCGACGGTGGCGCGTCCTGCGGGAGGCAGCGCCGCCGCGATCTCGGCGATGGTCTCGACCAGGCGTTCCGGCGGGAGCGGGTACGGGGTGGGGACGCGAATCGCGGGAGCGTGCATGGTGCCCGCGGCGTCCAGCACCGACGCCTTGATCCCGCCGCCGCCGCAGTCCACCGCCAGCGTCCAGGTGTCGTCCCCGACGCCGGGGGACCGCATGTCAGGCATCCGTCCACGCTAGCGGCCCGCGAGAGCCCTGCGGCGAGGGGTTAGCGTGTGCGTGTGAGCTCTGTGCGCCTCCGTCTCGACCTCGCCTATGACGGCGCCGACTTCGCGGGCTGGGCGCGGCAGCCCGGGCTCAGGACAGTGGAGAACGTGCTCGTCGAGGCGCTGGCGCGGGTGCTCCGGGCGCCAACGGTGCAGGTCACCGTGGCCGGGCGCACCGACGCGGGCGTGCACGCGCGGGGGCAGGTCGCGCATGTGGACGTCGACGCGCAGACCTGGTCGATGATGCCCGGGCGCTCGACACGCTCCCCGGAAGAGGCCCTGGTGGTCCGGCTCACCGGGGTGCTGCCGCCCGATGTGGTGGTGCACCGGGTCTCGGTGGCCCCGCCCGGCTTCGACGCGCGGTTCTCGGCGCTGCGACGGCTCTACGCGTACCGCGTGTGCGACGACGCGACTTTGCGCGACCCGCTGCGTCGGGCCTCGGTGCTGTGGCACCGGCGCGCGCTCGACGTCGACGCGATGGACGCGGCGTGCCGGATGCTGCTCGGCCGGCATGACTTCGCCGCGTTCTGCAAGCCCCGCGAGGGCGCCACGACCATCCGCACGCTCGAGGCATTGACGTGGACGCGCCCGTCGCACGGCGCCGACGAGGGGCTGGTCGTCGCGAGGGTGCAGGCCGACGCCTTCTGCCACTCGATGGTGCGGGCGCTCGTGGGGGCGTCGCTCGCCGTGGGCGAGGGCCGCCGGCCCGTGGAGTGGCCCGCGGCGCTGCTCGTCGGCCGCAAGCGCGACCCAGGCAGTGCGGTGGCGCCCGCGCACGGCCTGACCCTCGAAGAGGTCACCTATCCGCCGGACGACCAGCTGGGCCTGCGCGCGGAGCAGACTCGGGCGATCCGCACCCAGGAGGACCTCGACCGGCCCTGCGGCTGAGCGGCGCCGCACGACGCCGCCCGGGCGCCGCGCGACGTCCGCTCAGCCCGCTGGCGGGATCTGCCCGCCGGCGGGCGCACGATCAGGGCGCGTTGCCCGTGTCGGCCTGGTCGTGGCTCGTGGGCGCCGGCCCGGGCGGCTCATTCTCGGGATCCTCGATCAGGTGGACGGCGGCCTCCTCGGCGGTGGCGGCGCCACCGGCCACGCCCTCGTCGACGGCGAACTGGTCGTTGACGCCAGCCTCGACGGCCTGGTCGTCCTCGACCAAGCGGCCAGCCCGGCCGGGCTCGCGGGACGGGTCGACGCGCGGGCCGGGGGTGTCCCACACCTCCGGCTCCTCCTCGGCGAGCCGGCTGTCCAGCGTCTCGCCGTGCGCCTCCTCCCAGGGGGTCACCCCGAACCGGTGGTGCGGGGGGCGCTCGGGCGCGGTGTACCAGGCCTCGTCGAGGAGGTCGTCGACGCCGCGCTCCTCGAGCATGTCCTCCTTGGGGAGCTGGTCGCTGTCTCCCTCGGTGACGGTCTCGGG
>JAEWEI010000367.1 GCA_023389545.1 Actinomycetes bacterium
GTGGTGGGAGCAGATGCGCGTCGTCACCCCCGCCACCGCCATCGAGCAGTGCCTCGCGGATGGCACCCCCACGTACCTTTTGCGACAGGCCCTCGAGCGCGGCGCCCGCACTGGCGCGGTCTCGCGCGACGACATCGACCAGCTGACGCGAGCAATGGAGCACCGTGGCTGACACGACTGGCGACCACCCCGCCACCCGGAGCCCGGGAGGGGACGCGGACGCCTCGTTGACCGGCCCGCGGCCGCTGTCCGAGCTGAAGCCCAAGACCCGCGAGCCGGGCTCCGTCTCGATTCTGACCCAGTGGATCAACCACGCTGAGCGAACTCTCGGCGTCCCTGCGGCTGGCGGCCGCATGGGATGGCTCGTTGCCTCCACAGTCGCCATCGCCGCGCTGCAACGCGCGGTGGACGCCACGGGCACCCCCGCGTTTCTCCTCAAGTGCGGGACCCTGCTTCAGCATCGCCTGGGGATGAGCGCGCGCTCTCCGAGCCGTGGGGGCCACTGACCCTCTCCCGGTCCGAGATCGAGGTCATCGCCAGCCCGACCCGGGTGGTCCAGCCGCGACGCTTCTACGTCCATGTGAGCCTTCGCGGCCAGAGGTGGCGCAAGGTGCAGGTCGAACTCGCACCCGACGAGGGAGGCGCAGGCGACACCCCGGAGACGGTCAGGGCCCCCGCCTTGGCCGGGTTCGGGCTTCCCAGCCCTGACGAGCTGGCCGCGCTGGCCATGCGGTACCAGATCGCCCAGAAGCTGCATGCCTCCACCGACCCGCACGACCTGCCGACATGGGTGAACGACAGACCCCGCGACATCGTCGACCTGGTGCTGCTGCGAGAGCTCGTCACCACCGAGAAGTCGCCAACAACGCCCGAGATCGCCCGCGCGACGAAGGCGGTATTCGACGCCCGTGCGGCAGACGCGACTTCGCTAGGACGCACTCCTCGCTTCTGGCCGGCGACCGTCGTCGCACATCGGCATTGGCCCGCTGACTACGCGAAAACCGCGGCCGACGGTGGCGTCACGCTCTCATTCGAGGACGCCGTCGATGTGGTCAACGACTGGATCGCCGAGATCGCCGCGGCCAGCGCGAACTGACCCCGGCCCTCGGATGCCCCCCGAGGCCGCGCACAGCACGGTCGAGCGGCTCCGCCCTCGTAGCCGCCATGCTCGCCGCACGGCTAGCGCATCGCGAGGGCCAGAGACAACCTCGAAGGCAGGGCCTGACCAAGGATCACCCCGCGCTCCTGCGCCATCGGGTACGTTGATAAACATTGATCGGGAAGGTCTGACAATGCTTATCACCGACATGTGGGCAAGGCTCGCCGCCGACCACGGCGTCACGCTGAGCGCACCCCCACGCCACGACGCGGGAACTGACGTGCTCCTCGCCGGACCAGCGTTCGCACCCACGGCCATGCGCCTGGTCCACGTCCCGCACCCGATCAGCCCGAGCCGACTCCGCCGCGTGCTGGCCAACTCTCCCGACGTGCCCACACTCGTCGTCGCGCCCGCTGCTAGCGCCACGACCCGAGAAGTCGCCGACAAGCTCGGGGCCTCGGTCCTTGTCACCGGAGACGACATGAGCAGCAACGACACCCTGGCTGGGACGCTCATCGACGCCAACGGGAATCGGCTCACGGTCGACCCGCCCCTGCCGCCACGGCCGCCAGCGACCAGCCCCGGCCGCGTCCCCTGGGGGCACTTCAACGTCGCCTTCCTACTGTTGGCCGCGCCTGCCCCGAACCAGCGCGAGCTCGCCGCACGAGCCGGCGTGACGCAACCACTCGTCGCCCAGGCCATGCGCAACTTCGCTGACCACGTCCGGCATGACGGTGGCAAGTGGTCCGCCAACAACTCACTTCCGCAGTGGCTCGTCGAGCACTACCCGCGCAACGCCGACATCCAGACGCGTTGGCTCACTCTCGACCCCGTCGTGCCAGCAGCCCGCACCGTCACCCAGGCACTGGTCGACGCTGGTATCGAGCACGCGTGGACCGGAGATATCGCCGCCGACCACCTCGCGCCGTGGGCCCACCCCGTCACCGCGCACGTGGTGACCTCAGCGCCGCTGGACCTCACGCCGCTCGGCATGACCCCCGCACCGCAGGGCGCCAACATCTTGATCTCGGTGAGCCGCGACAGGTACGCACTGCGCCGCACGCGAACCGTCCGCGGGCAGCGGATCCTGGAGCCCTGGCGAGTGTGGGTCGACCTGGCCCAGTCGAACCGCACCGCCGCCGCTCAACGCCTGCGGGACGCGCTCGACACCGGGCGGCTCGAATCATGAACGCCCTCCCGACGCTGCGATCTCACTCGGCAGCGAATGACGCGGCTTGGCTGGCCGCTGCCGATGTCGCCGACATCGCCGCACAGCTCGTCGTCCCGTATCGGCTCATCGGCGGCATCGCGGTCACACTGCTGGCTCACGCTCTCGACGCCACGCAACTGGCTCCCATGCGCGAGACCGCCGATGCCGACATGGGCGTCAGCCTGGACGTCATCGGTGACGCTCGACTACTGGCGGCCCTGACCCAGCGCGGGTACACGCAGATGGAGTCGAACAGGTTCACGCGCTCGACCGAAGGGCGCGACCTGGTCATCGACGTGCTGGCGCCCTCGTACGTCGGCGAGCTCGTCACGAACCAGGCGCACGGCGCGTTGATCGTCGACGAGGTGCCTGGGCTCATCCTCGCGCTGCGCCTGGAACCGGTGGAAGCAGTCTTGAGCGCTGTGCTCTCAGACGGCTCGGATCTGGCGATGTCCCTGCTTCTGCCCGACGTGCGAGCGATGCTCGTGCTCAAGGCCTTCGCGTACCGCGGCCGCGTCAGTGACGACGACGCACTGGACATCTGGCGAATGCTCGAGGCGGCGAACGCGGTGGGCATCACGGCCGCGGACTGGCCGACAGGCGCGGATGGTCGTGACGGCGCGCGGCTCCTGCACACCTACTTCGCCGCGCCAGGCTCAGGCGGGCCAGCGCGCGCAGCGGAGGGGCACGCCGCCCCGGCGCGCATCCGGGCACTGACACACCGCGTGGTGCCGGGCGTCCCCTGATCGCGGCGCGGCCGTGGGCCGTGGGCCGTTCACGATCTCGCAGCGAAGTGCCGCCCTTGCCCGGCCAGCGGGCAAATGCCTACCGAAGATCCTGGCACAGGGTTGACTCCTCGGGCGTGTGGACGACGGTCGCGAGCGCGCCGTTCCGCATCGATGCGACCAGGGCAGCCGGGCGCGCGCTACCTAGGAATCGCGCCGGGGGATGTCACGGGCCCCCTCGCTGAGTTCCAGGCAACGATCGTGAGCGACGCGACGGACATGTACCGATTGGTCGAAAGTCTGAATTCCGTGTGTGAATCGCCTCTGCCAGACAGCGTTCGAGCCCGCAGCATGGTGTGCCTGCTCATGGCGATGGGCTTGTGCTGGATCGGATCTCGTGGCGTCGCAGGAGCCCACGTCCGCTGGATGACGCAACGCCTGCTGGTGCTGGCCCTGGCAACCCTCATCGTCTCGGCGTTGCAAGGACTGTGGCTCATCGCCTGCGCCTTCGCGCTCGCTGTTGCGGCGTGCGGCGTGCGGCGTGCGGCTTCGCATCACCAAGCCCCAGCCCGCACCTCGCTGACAGTGAGGCGCACGGCGGCCCATGGCTCAGTCAGACCAGGCGCCTACCCTGAGATGCGCCCCGGGACGGCCTCGTGCCGGCCGCGACCCGAGGAGGACCGATGCAAGGCGACCGACTGCAGCAGTGCGCCAGGGACCGTGTCGAGGAGCTGCCGGGCGCCGAGTTGGAGCACCCGTTCGGCCCCGACTGGGAAGTGTTCAAGGTGCGGGGCAAGGTCTTCATGCTGATGACCGAGGTCACCGGGGAGCCCATCGTGATCGTCAAGGCCGATCCGGAGGACAGCAGAGCGCTCCGGGAACAGCACGAGGACATCACGCCCGGGTACCACATGAACAAGCGGCACTGGATCACGCTCCATCCCGGTGGCGACCTAGGAAAGAGCCTCGTCGACGACCTGGTCACCGAGTCGTATTTGCTCGTCGTCGAGAACCTGCCGCGCGCCAAGCGTCCCGTCGACCCCGACATCTTCGGCAGGAAAGACCAATGACCCTGTCCGGGGAGCAGCTGCAGCAGATCGCACGAGACACAGCCGCTTCGCTCACAGGCGTCAGCAACGGCCGGCCCTTCACACCCCACCTAGATGTGTGGAAGGCGCGGGGCAAGGTGTTCCTCATCGTCACCGACGATGACCCGGACCAGCAGATCATCACCGTCAAGGTCGACCCGCACCACGGGGACGCACTCCGCCGAGACCACGAGTCGATCACGCGCGGCCGCTACCTCGACAAGAACCATTGGATCTCCATCGGCCCCGGCCGCGGCATCACCAAGCGGCTCATCGAAGACCTGGTGCACAGTTCATACGAGCTCGTCGCCGACCGCCGCGCATCGGACTACCGGAGCTCCTGACGCAGGATTGACTGCTCGGGAGTGTGGATGGCGGTCGCGAGCGCGCCGTTCACCAAGGACAAGTGCGGCGGCACGTGACCGCAGTCCACGTCGACCAGCACGGGGATGCCCAGGTCGCCGAGGGCGTGACGTGCCGCGTCCTGCTGGCTCCACCCCGGGAGGCCACCGCCCCGCGTCCGCCCGATCAGCACCGCGCGCGCGTGAGTGAACCAGCCGGCGTACCGCAGCCCGAACAGCCGGCGGGTCACGTCAGCGGCATCCGACTGGGCCGACTCCAGGTAGACGACCAGCCCTTCGGGCGCGTGCTCGCGGACGAAGCGGTCCACGTCCCCGAACGGCGTCCCGGCCAGGTGCGAGACCGTCTCGAGGCAGCCGCCGATGAGCCGCCCGGTCACGTCCACATCACCGTCGGCATCGACCCGGGTCCACCCGCCCGGCGTGTCCAGCGTGAACTCATCGACCTTCGGCATCGCGGCGAAGTCGTCGAAGCCGCTGGCACGGTACTGCTCCGCTGCTCCCTGCGTGATCGTGCTCCCCGGCGCCGCCCGCACCACGTCATGCCAGGCGGCCATCGGGGCCGGGACCCGGTATGGCGTATCCATCAGGTTCTGCCCATGCAGCGTCGCCACCCCTGTCCGCAAGGTCAGCGGCAGCAGCAGCGTCGAGATGTCGGAGTACCCGACGAGCCACGTCGGATCGGCGGCCAACTCGTCCCAATCCAACCGGTGCAGCAAGTCGATCGCGATCTCACCGCCCCACGGCGGGACAACGGCCCGCACCTGCGGATCGGTCATCATCGCCGTCAGCTCAGCGGCGCGTGCCTCCGCGGAACCGCTCGCCACGCCCGATCCACTCAGCAGCGAGCCCGCCCGCACCCTGAACCCGAGGTCGCGCACACGGTCGAGCGCTGCTGCCAGGCGCGCCTGATGCTGCGCCTCGACCCCTGCAGACGGGCTCGCCACACCGACGACATCACCATCGACCAACGGGCGCGGGTACCTGATCACGCCGCGAGTGTGTCAGGCCGCTCGCCGACCGAAAGCTGAACGGGACTATCGCTCAGGGGAGCGACCTACCTCGCCAAGCCCGCTAGTTGCTGATCTACCCTCTTGAGCCGCGGCCTGCACCATGTTTCGATCGCCATCGCGTGCGACCGGCCGCTCTTAGGGGGACCTGTGTTCAAGATTACGGTGATCAGTAGCCCCGGCGCCGCCAAGTTTCCATACGATCCGATGTGGGCGACCGACCTTAAGATATTGACTCAGTATGACGAGAACCTCGTCAAGCCCGCGATTCTATTCGCAGAACAGATCGACCTGCGAAGCGATCGTCTCGACATGGTGGCGATGGTAACAAGCAGGGCAATGTCACTTCGCTTCATGCCGATGCGAACCTTCTATGCATATGTTGGGCTTTCTGCCAGAAACGACCCGAAAGAGATTGAACTACTTGGCCTTTCGCCAGACATTCTGGCCAGGCCTGAGGATGTGGAACAGTTCTTTGACGGCAGTCCGATGTCAATGCCCGCGATTCGAGCGTTCTGGAAGAGTCACGAATCGCGACTCCAAGAGGCCGTCGCGGCGATCGGAGAAATTCATCGGCAGAGGCACGTTGATCTCTCAAGCCGGCCCCTAAACCAGCTCGTCGAGTCGGGTCTTCTAACGACTACGGGTTGGGCTGTTGGGGACGACGACCCATGGGCGCTCGCCTGGACGGACGAGGCTGAGTTCTTCGGGCGAATCATCGACGATCTGATCGGGAGCATGTCGTCCTGGGGAAGTGCGGTGCTGATCGAACCTGGGACGCGAACGTTCCTTCCGGGTCCCTGGCCGAGGCGGCACGCCGAGTTGGCACCCTCGTCTCCGGAGAGTCTTGCAATTGGCCTACTAGCGCGACTTCCGGCGTTAAAGGAGTTGCCAATCGAGGACCTGGTTGAGATTCGTAGCGACCTGAAGGACTACCTCGTGCCATTTCGGGCGGAGGTTATAGCCATGAGCGAAGAGCTCGCGGCTGAGGATCATCCCCCAAAGGGCTCTGACGCCACATCGGCAATTGACCATTTGTGGCACCGCCGCGTGCGACCGATTATGGCGGAGATGGACGCGAAGGTGAAGCGCGACGGATATCCACGGCAGTTACTCAATGCCTTTTCGGAGGATGCGGGATCGGTCGTATCCGCGGGCGCATCTGTGCTGCTGGCGGCGGGAAGCATCTACGCGGGGGTTGGATCCCTGATCCCGGCGGCCGCCGCGGCGTCTGTTCCGTTCGTCCGCGCCCTGAACGCGAGCCTGAAAGCACGCGACTCAATTCGTGAGCAGCGCTTGTACTTCCTCTATCAGGTGGAACAGCAGGCGGTGCGCCGCGCCAGATGACGGGGCGGCCGAAGGCCGCACTTTACTTGAAATAGCAACATAACTCGGAGGTGACCCCGAGGGTCCTGGGGCAAGGGACGCAGCGCCCGCAGGCCGCGCAGCGGGCGAGGACGAACGGTCCCGCGG
>JAEWEI010000427.1 GCA_023389545.1 Actinomycetes bacterium
CCAGGGATAGCCTGGCCGCATGCAGTTCGTCGAGCTCGACCTGGGGACGCGCCTGCTCCCCTACCAGCCGACCTGGGACCTCCAGCGCGAGGTGCACGCCGCGGTGTCCGCCGGCGAGCGGGACGACACCGTGCTGCTCTGCGAGCACGAGGACGTCTACACCGCCGGGCGCCGGACGGCGTCCTGGGACCGCCCCGTCGACGGCTCGCCCGTCGTGGACGTCGACCGCGGCGGGCGCATCACCTGGCACGGTCCCGGCCAACTGGTCGGCTATCCGATCGTGCGGCTGCCCAGCCCCGTGGACGTCGTCAAGTACGTGCGCGCACTCGAGGAGACGCTGATCCGCGCCTGCGCCGACCTGGGCCTCGCCGCCGAGCGCGTCGAGGGCCGCAGCGGTGTGTGGTTCCCCGCCGATCCGGCCACTGGCCCCGGCGGCGGCCCTGCGCGCCGGGCGCGGAAGGTCGCCGCCATCGGCGTCCGAGTGGCGCGCGGCGTGACCATGCACGGCTTCGCGCTGAACTGCGACGCCGACCTGGGCGCCTACGAGCGGATTGTGCCGTGCGGCATCCCCGACGCGGACGTCACGTCGCTCTCCCTCGAGGCGGGCAGGCGCGTGGCCATCGCCGAGGCGCTGCCACTGGTCCGCCGCCACTTGGCCGAGGTCCTCGGACCCCAGTTGGCCGCGGCGCTCCCACCCGCCTGACCCCACGGACAGATCGGGGCGCCGCGCGCCCAGGTCAGCCTCCGGGGCCTCGCGGGCTCAGAAGCTCGTCGGCGATGGAGCCCGCCCACGCCCGGACGTCGTCGAGGTCGCGGAAGTCACCGGGCTCCGGGTCGATCCTCGCGACGACCGCCCGCTCGTCGATGCCCAGCTCGGAGGGCCGCAGCCGGCCTGGGAAGCAGCGCGGCGCGGCGACGCCCGTGCGGCGCGCCGCGTCCTTCACGTCGTCGGGCTCCTGCGGCGTCGCCTCCTCGCCTACAGGCCCCGACCAGAAGAGCCACACCGGCCGGGCGCTGAGCGCGCCCTCCTGGCGGTCCACCAGCTCCCGCAGCGACGCGGCGAGCCGCCCGTTGTAGACAGCCGAACCGAGCACCACTGCCGCGTAGGGGGCCAAGGTGCCGACGTCGTCGGGCTCGATCTCGTCCACCTCGTGCCCTGCCTCAGCGAGCACCTCGGCGACAACGGTCCCGATCTCCTGTGTCGCTCCGTGTCGTGACGCGACGCTGACCAAGATGCGCAAGAGGACCTCCGTGCCGAGTGAATGGGGCGACGTCACCCAGGAACAGGGTCACAGGTGAGGACCCGACACGCTAGGCCAGAGGTCCCCGAGACCGCGTTCATGGCCGTGCGCAGCATAGACGCGCGTACGCCCGGGCAGTCGGCTCCGAGGACAGTCGGTATCATCGATGCCCTCAGGGTCAGGTGCGCGCCGGGAACGGGTGGGTCGGCGCGCCCTCACGCATCGCCGAGGCCATGACCCACAACTCCCCCACAGCGGGCGCGTTCGCCGCCTACCGCTCCCTCCCCGCCTTGAGCGGACGGGCATACCTCCCCGTCGCCTTCCTGGCGCGGCTCCCTTTCTCGATGAACACCCTCGGGGTGATGGTCCTGGTGACCGCCACCACCGGATCCGTCGCCGCCGCCGGGCTGTCCACGGCCGCCGCTTCGCTCGGCACGGCGGCCTTCGGCGCGGTGCAGGGCAAGCTCGCCGACCGCCACGGCCAACGGCCGGTGCTCATCGTCGCGAGCCTGCTCAACGCGGTGGCCGCCGTCCTCGTCGTGCTCGCCGCCACCGGCGGGGCGAACCGCGTGGCGCTCGCCGCCGCCTGCTTCCTTCTCGGCGCCAGCGCGCCCCAGGTGGGCGCCCTCGCACGGGTGCGCTGGATCGCCCTCATGCACGACGAGCCCCAGAGCATCGGCGCCGCGATGGGCTACGAGAGCACCGTTGACGAGATCACCTTCGTGCTCGGACCCGCGCTGGTCGGCGTGATCGCCACCGCAGGAAGCCCCGCGATCGCCCTGCTCGTCGCCGCCGGGCTGGTCACCACTTTCGGGCTGGCGTTCGCCCTGCACCCCACGGCCCACGCGCCGGCCCGCGGGGCGCGCCCGGCCAGTGGCGCGGGGCTCAGCTCGGCCCGCGTGCTGGGCCGCCTCGCACTGCCCCTGCTCGGCATGCTGGGGGTGGGGGTGTTCTTCGGCAGCACCCAGGCCGGCGTGACGGCGGTCGCCGAGGGGGCTGGCACGCCAGGGATCGCCGGGCTGCTCTACGCCGTGATGGGCGTCGGCTCGGCGGTCACCGCGCTCGCCCTCGTCGCCGTTCCCGACACGATCGGCTACCGCACCCGCTGGGTGGCCGGAGCCGCCGGCCTGACCCTCACCACCGCGGCGACGCTGCTCACCGACGGGCCGGGCCAGCTCGCTGCGGTGCTCGCTGTGGTCGGCTTGTTCGTCGGCCCCACACTCGTCACCCTGTTCTCGGTGGGCGGCTCGCTGGTCCCCGTCGCCCAAGCCGGGACGGCGATGACCATGCTCGTGAGCGCGAACGTCGTCGGCGTGGCCCTCGGCGCAGCCGTCGCCGGCTCCGTCGCCGACCAGGCGGGCGCCCCGGCGGTCTTCGTCGTGCCGCTCATGGCGGCGGCCCTCGTGGCGGCGGCCGGCCTGCTGTCCCCGCGAGGACCCGCTGGCGCGACGTCCACCACCGAGGTGACCAGCACATCCATGTGACGGGCGACTCCTCGCGGCTCCCGCCCCAGCGGGGGCCGCTGTCGTAGGGTGAGGAACGTGACGATCGCTCCCGAAGGCCGCCGGATGCTGCGCGTCGAGGCCCGCAACGCCGAGACGCCCATCGAGAAGAAGCCCGACTGGATCCGCACGCGGGCCACGATGGGCCCGGAGTACACCGAGCTCAAGGGCCTGGTGAAGAGCGGCGGCCTGCACACGGTGTGCGAGGAGGCTGGCTGTCCCAACATCTTCGAGTGCTGGGAGGACCGCGAGGCGACGTTCCTCATCGGCGGCGACCAGTGCACGAGGCGCTGCGACTTCTGCCAGATCGACACGGGCAAGCCCGCGGACTTCGACGCTGACGAGCCGCGGCGCGTCGCCGAGTCCGTCCAGGCGATGGGCCTGAAGTACGCGACCATCACCGGCGTCGCCCGCGACGACCTGCCCGACGGGGGGGCCTGGCTCTACGCCGAGACGGTGCGCCAGATCCACGCCGGCAACCCCGGCACCGGCGTCGAGCTGCTCATCCCCGACTTCAACGCCGTCCCGGAACTGCTCGCCGAGGTCTTCTCGTCGCGCCCCGAGGTCCTCGCGCACAACGTCGAGACGGTGCCGCGCATCTTCAAGACGATCCGCCCCGGCTTCCGCTACGACCGGTCGCTGTCGGTGATCACGATGGCCCGCGAGGCCGGGCTCGTCACCAAGTCCAACCTCATCCTCGGCATGGGCGAGACGATCGAGGAGGCGAAGGAGGCGCTCGCCGACCTGCACGCCGCCGGCTGCGACCTCATCACCATCACGCAGTACCTGCGCCCGTCGGTGCGCCACCACCCGGTCAGCCGGTGGGTGCGGCCCGAGGAGTTCGTGGAGCTGTCCGAGACGGCCGAGCAGATCGGCTTCCTCGGGGTCATGTCCGGCCCGCTGGTGCGCTCGTCCTACCGCGCCGGGCGCCTGTGGGGACAGGCCATGCGCCGCAAGGGCCACGAGATCCCCGAGGCCCTGGCGCACCTGGGCGAGGAGCGGGCGTCCCGGCAGGAGGCGTCGAGCCTGCTGGCTCGCTGACCTCGACGTGAGGCCGCTACCCGGGACCGAGGGGTCCCGAGCCCCCTCGGACGATCGGTAGACTCCAACGTCATGGCCCGTGACACCAATCCCGCCCCCGCCAAGGTGAAGAAGACCCGGTGGTACCACCAGGTCTGGCAGGCGTACCAGATGACCCGCCGCAACGACCCGGCGGTGACCTGGCTCGTGCTCGCGGTGTTCTTCGGCGTCCTCGCCGTCGGCGCCATCATCGGCATCCTCATCAACCACCCCGTGTACGTGCTGGTGGTCAGCCTGCCGTTCGCGGTGCTGGGCGCGATGTTCATCCTGGCCCGCCGCGCCGAGGCGGCCGCCTACTCGCAGATCGAGGGCCAGCCGGGCGCCGCGCGCGCCGCGCTGGGGACCATCCGCCGCGGGTGGACGTTCCCCGAGGAGCCTGTCGCCGTCGACCCCCGCACCCAGGACCTCGTGTTCCGCGGCGTCGGCCGCGCCGGTGTCGTGCTGGTCGGCGAGGGCCCGGCGCCGCGCATCGAGAAGCTGCTGGAGTCGGAGCGCAAGCGCACCGCCCGCGTCCTCTCCGGTGTGCCGATCACGCTCATCCAGGCGGGCAACGGCGAGGGCCAGGTGCCGCTGCGCAAGTTGCCGCGCGCCGTGCAGAAGCTCAAGCCGACGCTGACCAAGCAGGAGACCGGCGAGGTGCTCAAGCGCCTCACCGCGCTCGGCGCCGTCCGGCTGCCGGTGCCCAAGGGCGTCGACCCGATGCGCGCGCGCCCCGACCGCAAGGGCATGCGCGGCCGCTGACCGTTCCCGGGGAATCCGGTGGCGTCTGCCGACGGCGCTGCCTAGGCTCACCGGATGCCCGATACCCCGCTGACCAGCGCCACCATGCCTGCGACCGCGTCGATCCAGGCGATCCACGACCTGCTGGCCGCAGCGGCGGCGGAGGACGGCTTCTCCGGAGCCGTCCACATCGCCCAGGGCGCCGAGCCGTTGCTCGACGCCGGTTACGGCGTGACATCGCGGCGCTGGCATGCCCCAGTCACGACCGCGACCCGGTTCGACATCGCCTCGATCACCAAGCTGTTCACGGCGGTGGCGGTGCTCCAACAGGTCGAGGCCGGCCGGCTCGACCTCGACGCCCCGATCACCGACGTCGTCGACCTCTCCGGCTCCACGATCACGTCGGCGGTGACGCTGCGGCATCTGCTCACCCACACGTCGGGCATCGGCGACGACGCCGACGAGGAGGCCGGCGAGCCCTACGAGGCGCTGTGGCTCGAGCGCCCATGCCACACCGTCACGACCACCGCCGACTTCCTCCCCCAGTTCGCGCACAAGCCCGCCAACTTCGCCCCCGGCGAGGGCTGCCGCTACTGCAACGTGGGGTACGTCCTGGCCGGCCTCGCGCTGGAGGCGGCCACGGGCACGCCATACCGGGACCACGTCCGCGAGCACGTCTTCGCACGCGCCGGGATGCACTCCTCGGGGTTCTTCGACATGCGGGATGCCGTGCCCGACGTCGCCGAGGGCTGGGACCCCGTGCGGGATGACGACGGGGCCATCACCGGCTGGCGCTCGAACATCTTCTGCTACCCCCCGATCGGCTCGCCCGACGGGGGCGCCCACGCGACCGCGCGCGACCTGGTGCGCTTCCTCGACGCGGTGCGCGGGGGCGAGCTCCTCGGGCCCGAGATGACCGCCGCGTTCCTCACCCCCCAGGTGACACACCACGAGTCGGAGGGGCGCACGGTGCGGTACGGCTACGGGCTCGAGTTCATCGTGCTGCCCGACAGATCGGTGCAGTCGTACTCGAAGGACGGGATCAACGCCGGCGCCAGCGCAATACTGCGGCACTACCCCGCAACCGGGGTCACCGTCGCGCTCGTGACCTCGTCGGAGGCTGGCGCGTGGGCGCCGTTCCGTCAGATCGACGCGCTCCTCGACGGGAGCTGAGCGGTCAGCGCCGGACGATGGCGGTGCCGGCGAGCCTGTCGTGCATGCCGCGCCCGTCGGCGTCCCAGATGACGACCGGGATCACCAGGCACAGCAGCACCGAGCGCACGATGCCGGAGAACAACCCCGGGACGACGGCCGGGCCGGCGTCCGCGAGCGGCTCCTGACCGCTCGGATGCGGGCCCAGCCGCTCGGGCGCCACGACCCGGCGCACTCGCAGGCCCAGCAGGCGATGCCCCAGAGTCGTGCCCAGCAGGCTCACGAGCAGGATGTTCTCGACGGCGAACACCCCGAGCGTCGCCATCGGATGCCCGTCGAAGAACGCGTTGGAGATCGCCACGCACGCGACCCAGTCGACGATCAGCGCCAGCACCCGGCGCCCCAGCGGGGCCAGGGAGTTCGATCCCTCCTGCGGGAGCCCCAACCGGGCCCCCTGGTACGCGCCGCCACCCCTCGACGGCCCGCCCTCGAGCCATGACCCCATACTCTGACGTGCGTCCACACCGCTAGCCTAACCAGCGGGAGGAGACGGTCTGACGGTCTCCGAGAACCGGAGCCCGCCGCGCGATCGTTACACCAGGGGGCGGCGCGTAACACCCCCGAAACAGGCAGCACACAGTCGAGTAACGGCGTGGGCCTAGCCTCGACACGCCCGATCAGGGCACGACAAACCCGAGGAGCAGCGGATGTTCAACAAGCCAGAAGAGGTCCTGGCGTTCATCAGGGACGAGGACGTCAAGTTCGTCGACGTGCGTTTCTGTGACCTGCCCGGCACGATGCAGCACTTCAATGTGCCGGCCGGCACCCTCGACCTGGACTTCTTCACCGAGGGCCAGATGTTCGACGGCTCCTCGATCCGCGGCTTCCAGGCGATCCACGAGTCCGACATGAAGTTGATCCCGGACGTCACGACGGCCTACGTCGACCCGTTCCGCACGGAGAAGACGCTCAACGTCAACTTCCACATCGTCGACCCGTACACCGACGAGCCGTACAGCCGCGACCCCCGCCAGGTCGCCGCCAAGGCCGAGGCCTACCTGCGCTCCACCGGCATCGCGGACACGGCGTTCTTCGCCCCCGAGGCTGAGTTCTACATCTTCGACGACGTGCGCTTCGAGACGAAGCAGAACGCCGGGTACTACTACATCGACTCCATCGAAGGCGCCTGGAACTCGGGCCGCGTCGAGGAGGGTGGCAACCTCGGGCACAAGACGCCCTACAAGGGCGGCTACTTCCCCGTCCCGCCGGTCGACCAGTTCGCCGACATCCGCGACCAGATCTCGCTGCAGCTCGACGCCCTCGGCCTGCAGGTCGAGCGCGCGCACCACGAGGTCGGCACCGCCGGCCAGGCGGAGATCAACTACCGCTTCGACGAGCTCGGCAAGTCCGCCGACAAGATCCAGCTCTTCAAGTACGTCGTGAAGAACGTGGCCCACGCGAACGGCCGCACCGCGACGTTCATGCCGAAGCCCCTCTTCGGCGACAACGGCTCGGGCATGCACGTGCACCAGTCGCTGTGGAAGGACGGCAAGCCGCTGTTCTTCGACGAGAAGGGCTACGG
>JAEWEI010000194.1 GCA_023389545.1 Actinomycetes bacterium
GAACAACGCGGTCGAGTACTTCGTCTCGTACTACGACTACTACCAGCCCGAGGCGTACATCGCGCAGACGGACACCTACATCGAGAAGGACTCGTCGATCAACGACGAGGTGGAGCGCCTGCGCCACTCCGCGACGAGCTCGCTGTTGACCCGGCGTGACGTCGTGGTGGTCGCGTCCGTGTCCTGCATCTACGGCCTGGGCACCCCGCAGGAGTACGTCGACCGGATGGTGCGCATCGCGGTGGGCGACCAGGTCGACCGCGACCAGATGCTCCGCCGGTTCGTGGCGATGCAGTACACGCGCAACGACATGGCGTTCACCCGCGGCACGTTCCGGGTGCGCGGCGACACGGTCGAGATCATCCCGGTGTACGAGGAGCTGGCGATCCGGATCGAGTTCTTCGGGGACGAGATCGAGTCCATCCAGACGCTGCACCCGCTCACCGGCGACGTCATCCGGGCCGAGGAGTCCATCTACCTGTTCCCGGCCACCCACTACGTCGCCGGCCCCGAGCGGATGGAGCGGGCCATCGGCTCGATCGAGTCCGAGTTGGCGCAGCGCCTCGAGGAGTTCGAGCGGCAGAACAAGCTTCTCGAAGCGCAGCGGCTGCGCATGCGCACCACCTACGACATCGAGATGATGCGGCAGATCGGCTCGTGCTCGGGCATCGAGAACTACTCGCGGCACATCGACGGCCGCGCGCAGGGCACCCCGCCGCACACCCTGCTGGACTACTTCCCCGAGGACTTCCTGCTCGTCATCGACGAGTCGCACGTGACGGTCCCGCAGATCGGCGCGATGTACGAGGGCGACATGTCGCGTAAGCGCAACCTCGTGGACCACGGGTTCCGGCTGCCGAGCGCGATGGACAACCGGCCGCTGCGCTGGGAGGAGTTCGTCGAGCGGATCGGCCAGACGGTGTACCTGTCAGCGACGCCGGGCGCCTACGAGCTGTCGATGTCGGATGGGGCGGTGGAGCAGATCATCCGTCCGACAGGCCTGGTGGACCCGCAGGTGGTGCTCAAGCCGACCACCGGGCAGATCGACGACCTGCTCGAGGAGATCCGCACCCGCACCGAGAAGGACGAGCGCGTGCTGGTCACGACGCTGACCAAGAAGATGTCCGAGGACCTCACCGACTACCTCCTGGAGAAGGGGGTCCGGGTGCGCTACCTGCACTCCGAGGTGGACACGCTGCGCCGCGTCGAGCTGCTCCGCGAGCTGCGGCTCGGCGAGTTCGACGTGCTGGTGGGCATCAACCTGCTGCGCGAAGGACTGGACCTGCCCGAGGTGTCCCTGGTCGCGATCCTGGACGCCGACAAGGAGGGCTTCCTGCGCTCGGCGACGTCGCTGATCCAGACGATCGGTCGCGCCGCCCGCAACGTCTCGGGTGAAGTGCACATGTACGCCGACAAGATCACCCCGGCCATGGCGATGGCCATCGACGAGACGAACCGCCGCCGGGAGAAGCAGATCGCCTACAACCTGGAGCACGGCATCGACCCGACGCCGCTGCGCAAGAAGATCGGCGACATCACCGACATGCTCGCGCGCGAGGACGTCGACACCAAGGAACTGCTCGAGGGCGGTTACCGCAAGGCCCCGCAGCGGGGCAAGGCTCCCGTGCCGGCGGGCGCGGGCGGCTCCCGGGCCGGCCTCGCGGGCGCGGCCGCTGGAGACCTGGCCCAGCTCATCCAGGAGCTGAGCGATCAGATGCACGCGGCAGCCGCGGAGCTGCAGTTCGAGTTGGCCGCCCGGCTGCGTGACGAGATCTCGGGGTTGAAGAAGGAGTTGCGGCAGATGCAGGCGGCCACCGCGTGAGGTGAGCGTGGAACGCCCCAATGCGGCGGCGTCGGCGTGCTTTATGCTGGTGCACTTGGTGGAGGGGAGTATCCCGACACGGCTTCCTCGTCATCACGGCCAGCTCAGCAGCGGCCCGGGGGGCCGGCTGGCCGACTTGGCTGGTGGGAGAGACCTCCGGTACCCGATCTCGTACCGGAGGTACGCCTGTGTCTGTTCCGTTGTGGGTCTGGGGCGCCACCGTCGCGCTCGTCGTCGGACTGGTCCTCTTCGATTTCTTCTCGCATGTGCGGACGCCGCACGAGCCCACGTTCAAAGAGTCGGTGCGCTGGTCGGTGTTCTACATCGTCCTGGCCGTGATCTTCGGCATCGGCCTCGCGCTCGTCTGGGGCGGGGGCCACGGCACCGAGTACTTCGCGGGGTACATCACCGAGAAGAGCCTCTCGGTGGACAACCTCTTCGTCTTCCTCATCATCATGACGAAGTTCAAGGTCCCCCGGATCTACCAGCAGAAGGTCCTGCTGGTCGGCGTGGTGATCGCGCTCGTGCTGCGCACCGTGTTCATCCTCGCCGGCGCTGCCGCCATCGAGCGCTACTCGTGGGTTTTCTACATCTTCGGGGCGTTCCTCATCTACACGGCCGTCAAGCTCGCCTTCGAGAAGCACGAGGACGAGGACCCCGAGGCGGCCGCCGCCGCGCGCAAGGACGGGTTCGCCGTCCGGATGATGAAGAAGGTCGTCCCGACCACCGACGTCTACCACGGCGACCGCCTGACCACAGTCATCGACGGCAAGCGGTTCATGACCCCGATGCTGGTGGTCATGGTCGCGATCGGCAGCACCGACGTGCTGTTCGCCCTGGACTCGATCCCCGCCATCTACGGGCTCACCAAGGAGCCGTTCATCGTCTTCACGACGAACGCCTTCGCGCTGCTGGGGCTGCGCCAGCTCTACTTCCTGCTCGGCGGCCTGCTCGAGCGGCTCGTCTACCTGGCGCAGGGCCTGTCGGTCATCCTCGGCTTCATCGGCGTCAAGCTCGTGCTCGAGGCGCTGCACACCAACGAGCTCTCCTTCGTCAATGGCGGGGAGCACGTCGCCTGGGCGCCCGAGATCCCGATCTGGCTCTCTCTCACCGTCATCCTCGGCACCCTCGCCGTGGCGACAGTGGCGAGCCTCGCGAAGACCCGCAAGGACGCGCGCCTCGCCGCCCAGCTCGGAGAGTGACGTAGACGCCTGCCGGAGGCTGGCCGGGAGTCGCTAGGGTCGGTCGCATGTCGGACCGCACCCCCACGATCCTGGCCACCTCCGGCGGCCTCGTCCCCGGCCGCCGCACCCGGCTCGAGCTGGGGCCGCTGATGCGTCACGCGGTCGACCTCTCGGGCGCTGAGGGAAGGCCTCGGGTGTGCCACCTCGGCACGGCCGGCGGCGACCAGCGGTGGTTCAACGCGGAGCTCGACGACGCGGCCCGCGTTGCCGGTGTCGAGTTGAGCCACCTCAACCTGTTCTCGATGCCGAATGTCGACGACATGGAGGGGCACCTGCTCGCGCAGGATGCCGTCTGGGTGGGCGGCGGGTCCGTCGCCAACCTGCTCGCCGTGTGGCGGGTGCACGGGCTGGACGTGATCTTCCGGCGCGTGTGGGAGGCCGGCGTGGTGCTCGCCGGTGTGAGCGCAGGCTCGATCTGCTGGCATGTGGGCGGCACGACCGACTCCTTCGGGCCGGAGCTGCGCGCCGTCACTGACGGCCTCGCGCTGCTGCCCTACGGCAACGGGGTGCACTACGACTCGGAGGCCGGGCGGCGCCCGTTGATCCACCGGCTGGTCGCCGAGGGCGTCCTGCCCCGCACGCACTGCACCGATGACGGGGTGGGCCTCGTCTACCGCGGCACAGAGCTCGTCGAGGCGGTCACCGAACGCCGCAGCGCAGCCGCCTACGTGGTGCGCCAGGACGCCCCGGGTTCGGTCGCCGAGGAGCGCATCGAGCCGCGCGTCCTGCCCGGGGCGCGCTGAGGCGTCTCAGGCCCCTGCTGCCCAGGGCCCCAGCACCACGTTCCACGTCCGCACGCCCACGGAGCTGATGACGCCCGCGTGGGCGAACGGGTCGGCCGCGAGCAGCGCGTCCAGTTGGGCGCGGTCCTCCGTGCTGAACACGAGCAGGGCGCCGGCGTCGCCGTCCGTGTACGGGCCGGAGCCGAGCAGCAGGCCCTGGTCGGCGAGGCCGCCGAGGTAGGCGCGGTGGGCGGGGCGCACCTCGTCCTGCAGGTCGCGGCGGTCGTCATAGACGTACTGGACGGCGTGGGTCAGCATGCGGACATCCTGCCTCACGGCCGCCCGGCGGCGTGGCGGAGGGCACACAGCCAGGACGCGAGGGCCTCCTGCGCGAGTGAGAGCATGAGTGGATGACCTCAGCTCCAACCCCTGTCCCGAACGTGACGCTCCTCGACGGGACGTCCATCCCGCAACTGGGCTTCGGTGTCTTCAAGGTGGACGACGACGCCGCGGAGACGGCTGTCGCCCACGCCCTCGCCGCCGGCTACCGGCTGATCGACACAGCCAAGCTGTACGGCAACGAGGCGGGTGTCGGCCGCGCCGTGCGCGCCTCGGGCCTCCCGCGTGAGGACGTCTACGTCACCACCAAGCTGTGGAACGACGACCAGGGCCGCGACAAGACGCTGCGCGCGTTCGACGCCTCGGTGGAGCGGCTCGACCTCGGGATCCCGGACCTGTTCCTCATCCATTGGCCGACGCCGGGGCAGGACCTGTACTCCGAGACGTGGAGCACGCTCGTCGAGCTGCGCGACGCCGGCCGGGTCCGCTCGGTGGGCGTCTCCAACTTCCAGCCCGCCCACTTCGCACGGATCATCGAGGACTCGGATGTCGTGCCCGTGGTCAACCAGGTCGAGCTGCACCCGTACCTGCAGCAGCGTCACCTGCGCGAGGTCCACGCCGAGCTGGGCATCGCCACCGAGGCCTGGTCGCCGCTCGGCCGCGACACGGGCCTGCTGGACGACCCGGTGCTGGTCGGGATCGCCGCGCGGCACGGCGTGAGCCCCGCGCAGGTGGTGCTGCGGTGGCACCTGGACATCGGCAACATCGTGATCCCCAAGTCGGTGACGCCGTCGCGGATCGCCGCGAACCTCGACGTGTTCGGCTTCGAGCTCACCGCTGAGGACCACGCCGAGATCACCGGGCTGGACCGTGGCGCCCGGATCGGCCCCGACCCCGACGTGATGGGAGCGTGAGAGCCGTGGCCTCCACGCCTGTGCTGACCGAGGAGCTGCTCGCGCGGATCGCCGAGCGGGCGCCGCTGCACGACAAGGCGAACACGTTCCCGCATGACGACTTGGCCGACCTCGTCGCCGCCGGGTACCTCCGCGCGTTCGTGCCCGAGCGGCTCGGCGGCCTGGGACTGACGCTCGAGCAGGTCGCGCGGGAACAGGTGCGGTTGGGCGCGGCGGCGCCCGCCACCGCGCTTGCCGTGAACATGCACCTCGTGGTGACGGGCATCGCCGCCGCCCTCGCGGCGCGCGGCGATGACGCTCTCGAGTTCGTCCTGGAGGACGCCGGCCGCGGCGAGGTGTTCGCGTTCGGGAACTCCGAGGGCGGCAACGACCTGGTGATGTTCGGCTCGCGCACCCGCGCCGAGCCGCAGCCGGACGGCGGCTACAGGTACTACGGCACGAAGATCTTCACGTCGCTGTCCCCGGTGTGGACGCGGCTGGCGACCTTCGGGCGCGACGACTCGAACCCCGATGACCCGCGCCTGGTGCACGCGGTGGTCTCGCGCGAGGATGGCGGCATCGAGGTCCGGGACGACTGGGACACCCTGGGAATGCGGGCGAGCCAGTCCTGCACCACGGTGCTGGACGGCGCGTACGCCCGCCCCGAGAGGGTCTACCGTTCTTTGCCACCGGGCCCGAGCGCGGACCCGTTCATCTTCGCGCTGTTCGCCACCTTCGAGATCCTGCTGGCGGCCGTCTACACCGGCATCGGGCAGCGGGCCGTGGAACTGGCGGTGGCGGCCGCGCACCGGCGCACCTCCATGAAGAACGACGGCCGGACGTACGCCCAGGACCCGGACATCCGCTGGAAGATCGCCACGGCGGCGATCGCCCAGGACGGCATGCTGCCGCAGATCACGTCTCTCGCCCGAGACGTCGACGAGCTGGTCGACCACGGCAGCCAGTGGTTCCCGCGGCTCGTGGGGCTCAAGGTCCGCGCGACCGAGAACGCGCGGTTCGTCGTCGACCAGGCGTTGCGGGTGTCAGGGGGCGGCTCGTACTTCTCCGGGAACGAGCTGGGCAGGCTGTACCGGGACGTGCTCGCGGGCATCTTCCACCCCTCGGATGACGAGTCGGCGCATGCGACGGTCGCGAACGCGCTGCTGGGGCCCATCGAGCGCTGACGGTTTTCGCTCGCCACCCTGCCAGTGCTGCTGGCAGGGTGGCGCGATGACGACGACGACCGACGTGGCGGTGTGGCCCCTCGCCGGGCTGCGGGTGGCGCAGGGCGACCTCGAGCTGAGGTACCTCTCCGATGAGCTGCTGCACCGGCTCGCCGCCGTCGCCGCGGGCGGTGTGCATGAGCCCGACGCCATGCCGTTCTCGAAGCCGTGGAGCCGCGGCGCGCCCGAGGAGGTGGCCCGCAGGGTCCTCGTGTACCAGTGGGGCCTGCGGGCCGCCGTCACCCCGGAGAAGTGGGCGATCGAGCTCGCCGTGGTCCTCGACGGCCAAGTCGTCGGAGTGCAGGGGCTGTACACCAAGGACTTCGCCGTGACCCGCGAGGTCACCACCGGCTCCTGGCTGGGCCTGCCGCACCAGGGCCGGGGGACGGGCACCCGGATGCGCGCATTGATCCTGCACCTCGCCTTCGAGGGCTTCGGCGCCCGGGTGGCCAGGACGGACGCGTTCGCCGACAACCCCGCGTCCAACCGGGTCACCCGCAAGCTCGGGTATGCGCCAGATGGCACCGAGTCCTTCGCGCGCGACGGGCGGGCGGCGGTATCGAACCGCTACCGGCTGGACCGGGAGGACTGGGAGCGGCGAGGGGGCAGTCTGGACGGCGTCGAGTTGCACGGAGTCGCCGACGCGCGCCGGTTCCTCGACGTCGACGCGCCGGCGGTTGAGGGGCCGCCGTCGGGCGCGGCGGCTATCCCAGGATGTTGACGGCCCGCGCGACGACCAAGGCGACGGTCACCAGCGAGATCGCCGACTGCAGCATCATGATCAGCTTCGCCCAGCGGGTCAGCGGCACGGTGTCCGCGGGACCCCACGTCGCGGCGTTGGTGGACGACAGATACAGGTAGTCCGCGAACCTCGGCTCCCAGTGCGGGTCGGCGATGTGCGGGGTGGCCATCTGCGGGAAGAGGAAGTCCGGGAACTGCCGGACGCCCGACGCCCGCATGGCGGGGCCGCCGCGGTCCAGCTCCCAGTACCAGAGCGCGAACACCAGGATGTTGGTCAGGAACACCGACCCACCCGCCCACAGCAGCTCGCCGCCGGTCTGCCCGAGGCCACCGGTCACCAGCAGGTCCACCAGTTGCGCGGCGGCGACGGCGTTCCCGATGCTGACCAGCGCGATCAGGCTGAGTCCAGCGACCCGGAGCGGGCCCGACGCCCGGACGATGTGCCGCGGGTTCAGCACGAGCAGCACCACGAGCAGCAGCGCCTCGATGCCCGGCAGCAGGAACCGCGGCTGCGCGGCCAGGCCGTCCGGGAGCGACACCTGGAGTGCGATGGCGGCGCCGATCGCGACCAGCACCGGCC
>JAEWEI010000081.1 GCA_023389545.1 Actinomycetes bacterium
CTTCGCATGAAGGGCCCCGGTGACTCGCGTCACCGGGGCCCTTCTGCGTCTGCCCCGCCCCGCTCGCGCAGAAAGACTGGGTGCGCGATAGGCAGCCGCGTACGCTGGTCGCGCTTGCACCTCCCCCAAGGGGCACCGGCAGCCAGCCGGGCCCTGCTCCGGGCCTAGGAGTCGCCGTGCTGATGCCCGTACCGCGCCGGACGCTGCTGCTGAACGCCAGCATGGAGCCGCTGTGCGTCGTGAGCCTGCGGCGGGCGGTCAGCCTGGTGATGTCGGGCAAGGCCACGATCCTGGAATCGGACGGGCGGCTGCTGCACTCCGAGCGCACCGTGCTCCCCGCGCCCGTGGTGCTGTGCCTGACCCGCTACGTGCACGTCCCTGTGCGGCGCCCGCAGCCGCCCACGCGGCGCACGGTGCTGCAACGCGACTCGTACCGCTGCGCGTACTGCGGGGGCGCCGCCGACACCGTGGACCACGTGCACCCCCGCTCGCGTGGCGGGCTGCATGAGTGGGCCAACGTCGTGGCCGCATGCGCGCGGTGCAACCACCGCAAGGCTGACCTGCTGCTGGCCGAGCTCGGATGGGAGCTGGCGTACGTGCCGCGCACACCGCGCGGGTCCTCGGCGCTCGTGGCCGGAATCGTCGCCGTGGAGCCCGCGTGGTCGGCCTACCTGGTCGCTTGAGTGTCAAGGCTGCTTCAAGGGCGGCTCCAGGATCCCCCCGCGGAAGGTGCGGTGAGGGCATGGTCTGGGGCACACTGGCCGCGTGAGCCATAGGAGGCTGGACCCATGAAGCACGAGGCCACGGTGATGGTGGGGGTGGACGGCTCCGCGGCGAGCCTGCACGCCCTGGACTGGGCGGCAGCGGAGGCGCGGGCCCGTGGGCATGCCCTGCGGATCGTCTGCTCGTACTCGGTGCCGTCGTTCACGGCGGCCTCGCTCGACGGCGGCTACGCGGCGCTCGACGACACGGCGATCCTCGAGGGCGCGAAGGCGGTGCTGCTGGAGGCGAAGGAGCGCGTGCTCGCCGCTGGGCCCCTCGACGTGACCGCGACGGTCGCCACCGGGGACGCGACGGGCGTGCTGGTGGAGATGTCACGCGAGGTGAGCCTCGCCGTGGTCGGCACCCGGGGCCGGGGCGGGTTCGCTGACCGCCTGCTGGGAACCGTGTCCTCGGCGCTGCCCGCCCACGCCTACTGCCCGACAGTGGTGGTGCCGCTGCGCGGCGCCGATGGCAAGCCGGTGTCCGACGACGGGCCACTGCCGCAGGTGCGGCCGCTGCGGCGGATCGTGGTCGGCATCGACGGATCGCCGCAGGCCGACCTCGCGCTGCGGCGCGCCATCGCCGAGGCCCGGGCCTGGGACGCCGAGCTCGTCGCGGTGGCGGGGGTGCCCGTGGGCGCCGGGACGGGGATCCTCGCGTGGATGCCCGCGGCGATCGACCATGAGCAGCTGCTCGCCGACGCCACCGAGGGCCTGAACGTGGTGGTGGACCGCGCGCTGAAGGACCACCCCGACGTGCAGGTGCGGCGGCATGTGCTCGACGGCACGGGCGCCGAGCTGCTCACCGAGTTCTCCGCCGCGACCGACCTCGTGGTGGTCGGCTCGCGGGGGCGCGGCGGGTTCGCCGGGCTGCTGCTGGGCTCGACCAGCCAGGCGGTGCTGCACCACGCGCAGTGCCCGGTGATGGTCGTGACCAACCGCTGCAAGGACGCCGAGGAGTCGGAGGGCTCCGCCTGACCGCGTGAGCGCATGGCCGCCGGGTGGGCGCCGGCGAGTCAGTCGGCCAGCGCGGGCGGTACCTCGGGACGCCGTACGAGCGCCGAGAGCACGATGGTGGACCGGGTGCGGGCGACGAACGGCTCCGCGGCGAGCCGCTCGACGACGCGCTCGAGGTGGCGCATGTCCCGGGCGCGCACCTGCAGCATCAGGTCCACGTCGCCGGTGACGGTGCTGGCCGAGACGACCTCGGGGTAGCGCTCGACAGCGTTCTGCATCGTGGCGGGGCTGGTGGACCCGTGGCAGAACAGCTCGATGAACGCCTCGGTGGACCACCCGAGCGCGGCCGGGTCGAGGCGCACGGTGAACCCCCGGACGACGCCGCGCGCCCGGAGCCGGTCCACCCGCCGCTTCACAGCCGGCGCCGACAGCGACACCACTGCGCCGATGTCCGCGTAGCTCGCGCGGGCGTCGAGCGAGAGCTCGCGCAAGATCGCCTCGTCGAGGCCGTCGAGGGCGTCGGCGCGCGTTCCGGAGTCGTGGTGCACCCGCCCATGATGGCCCAGATCTGGTGGGCCTCCACTGCCCGTGCGACATCGCGGCACAGCTTGCGTCTAGCGACTTCAGAAGTTTCTCCCGGTTGCCGATGCTCTCGGTGTCGAGGAAAGTCGTGCACGACACGAGGGGGCTCACAGATGGCGACAGTCCGGCACAAGCACCAGCGGCGGCTCGAGACCGTCCCGACGCAGCGCAAGGCGAGTGGGCTCGCGCAGGTCAGCGCCCCGCCCGTCGAGTCACGTCCGGCGTCCTTCGTCCCGGCGCCCCAGCTCGAGCCGCTGCCCCCGGAGACCGCCGCGCTGCTGCTGCCCGACCTCGCCGGGCTGTTCGTGCCGACCGCCGAGCCGCCGTCGGCGCCCCCGCAGACGGAGGCGTCCACTCCCCGCCGCGCGGCGCGGTCCGCAGCCCACCCCGGGCGTCCCACCACCGTCGTGGTGAGCCTCAGCGTCGTGGTGATCATCGCCGCGATCGCCGGTGGCACGGTGGTGCGGCTGCAGCAGGAGGCGCGGGCGGCCGAGCTCGCCCGCGTCCAGGAGCGCGTGGCGCAAGTCGTGTCCGAGCAGCGGGCCGATGCCGACTTCTTCCAGCAGAGCCGCGCCGCTGCCGACCAGGCGGGGTTGGCCGCGACGCTCGCCGCCCAAGGCGCCGCGGCGTTGGCCGCGCATGCGCAGGCGCAGGCGGTGCT
>JAEWEI010000143.1 GCA_023389545.1 Actinomycetes bacterium
CGCTGCTGGCGATCGACAACGTGCGCCGCGGCCTGCGGGCGCTGTCCGTGGACGCCGACCTGCTGGCCCGCGAGCTGGACCAGAACTGGGAGGTGCTGGGCGAGCCGGTGCAGTCGGCGATGCGCGCAGCCGCGGCGGCGGGCGTCACGGGCATGCAGAACCCGTATGAGCGCCTCAAGGAGCTCACGCGCGGGCGCCGGCTCACTGCTGACGACATGCGCGAGTTCATTGCCGGGCTGGGCCTTCCGGAGGATGTCGCGGCCCGGTTGGCGGCGCTCGAGCCGGGCTCGTACACGGGCCTCGCGGAGCAGTTGGTGGGGCGCCTCGAGGGCTGAGTAGTCCGGTCGAATGGGAGCGGGTCCAACCAGATCCTCACCAACCTCTCAGATATCGCTCTCTCATCAAGAAGTCCCAGGTCAGTCGCGGTGCCGCCGAAGGCCTGGCGACCCGGGCGAGAACGCGGTATCTGACCGAGGCACCCGGAAGTGGTCCAGAACCCCTGGGCCGTCCGGGTGAGTCCTGGACACCTGCCCGGATTCGTTGCACAATCGGGTCTCGATTCCGGAACGTCCGGTACTTCCGATTTGGCGAGGGTGCCATCGTGACTCTGATGCAGAAGGCGATTACGCCCGCGCTGACGCGCGCACACCTGAGCGTCGGTCACGACCGGGTGGCCGGGTACGTCGTGCGCGCGGAGGACGTCTCCTTCGCCACCACGCCGGCGCAGCTCTTCGAGGTGCACGGGCTCGGCTACCCCGGAACGCCCTTCAGCCCCTACGCCCCGTCCATCGACGTGCTGCGCTTCGAATCGTCCCCGCAACTGCAGTACAAGGACGTGCCCGGCTACATCGTCCCGCTGTGGTGGCTCCGCCACTCCCGCATTCCCCCGGGCGCCGAGCTCGTGCGCATCTTCGCCGACGGCACCCAGATCCTCCTCGGCCACTACGGGGACGTGGGCACCGGATGGTCCGTCACCCAGCTCGGCGCGCAGCGCCCCGCCCTGGCGTCGCTCTCCCGCTGCGTCGGCCCCGTGGCCAAGTGGCACGGCGCCTACCTCGAGGCAGACGTGGTCGACGAGGGCAACACCGTGGTGCTGGCCCTGGCCAACCCCCCGCTGTTCGAGACGGACTTCCAGCAGTCCCCCGCCGGCCGCTGGTACCGGCGCGTCCCCCGCGAAGAGGTCAGCGAGCTGTTCGAGCTCGACCTCACCGCCCGCTGGAACGGGCTCAACGTGCGCGTCGTCGACCAGTGGCAGGACGCGCAGCGCTACGTCGTGGCGCGGATCTCCCACTTGGGCGACGACGTGGACCGCGCAGAGCAGCTCCGCCTGGACCGCGTCGAGGCAGGCGTGTACGAGGCCATCGTCTACGCCGCCGAGCTCACCGACATCCAGACCAACCAAGTCGTGCCGCACACCTGGGCACCCGGACCAGCACAGAAGGCGTGGGCCTGACAGTCCCACGCTCCCCCCGACCGCACGCCGGGCCTGGCTCCCCCCCGCTCAGGCCCGGCGTGCGCTCGTCCGAGCACCTGCTCGACCTCGCCGCCGACACCGCAGCCCGCTAGTCCCGCGTCGGCTCCAACGCGGGAGACCCCGGCTCGGGCAACCCCGGCTCGCGCAGTTCAGGCGTCGGCACCGCCGCCAACTCGGCCAGGGCCGCGCTGAACGCCTCGGCGTCACCGACCCGCGCCGCCTCACGCGCCCGCACCGTCGGCCCGTGCAGGGCCGCCCGCGCCCGGCGGCGCTCCGCCCGCAGCCTCGACGCGCCCTCCCCATCAGGCTCGAATGCGCGGGACGCCCGCTCGATGGGCCCGAGCACACGAACCCGCTCCGCGATCACCGCAGGGTTCCAGGCGCGCACCCGCTGCCGCGCCGCGAAGTCGGCGGCGGTGCGCCGCACGATCGCCCGCGCGACCTCGATCGGCGGGGACTGCTCATCGGGCGCGTGCTCGCTCACCGTCGTCAGGCCCACCAGCCGCACCCCGGGCAGCGCCCTCACCTCGGGGTCCACGTCATGTCGCAGGGCGAGGTCGACGATCGCCAGGGGCCGGTCCACGCCGACCCGGACGGCGGCGAGCGCATCCGCTCGGAGGACGGCGCCGGCGGCCCCGCTGCACGCGACGACCAGGTCGACATCAGGCAGCGCGCTCGCGAGGTCCCGCGTGGTCAGCGCCTGGACGCCGCGCGCCGCAGCGAACGCGAGGGCGCGCCCGCTGGGCGAGAAGACGTGGATGTCACGGCAGCCGCGCGACTTGAGGGCCGCCAGGCTGGCGCCCGCATAGGAACCGGTGCCGACCAGGACGCAGCGGACGTCAGGCCAGGCGGGCAGGCCCTCCTCGACGAGGTCGAGGGCCACCGACACCATCGACCGCCCGGCGCCGCCCAGCCCCGTTGCGGCCTCGACGGCGCGGGAGGTGCGGGAGGCCGTCTGGAAGAGCCCCTCCAACGCGGAGGTCGTGGTGCCGTCCCGGCGTGCCGCAGTCAGCGCGCGGCGCACCTGCCCGGCGATCTCGCGCTCGCCGACCACCATCGACTCGAGTCCGGACGCGACGGCGAACAGGTGCTCGGCGACGTCCACCCCGAGGCGGGCGCGCACCTCGGCAGCGACGTTCTCGGCCGGGTAGCCGGTGTGCGCGGACACGACGGCGGCGGCCGCGGCCCGCACGTCCGAGGCATGCTCGGAGGCGACGACGTCCAGGTACAGCTCGAACCGGTTGCAGGTCGCGAGCACCACGGACCCGGCGACTGGCGGGCACCCGGACACGATCTCGCGTCCGACCGCATGCGTCGCGACCGACAGCCGCTCCAGCACCGCGAGGTCGAGGTCGTGGTGACTGGCGACCAATGACATCAGCACCACGATGAAGATTGAATCATCCCGAGGAATGTCCGGCACAATCGAGCCGTGAGCCTTCCTGTGACACATCCGCTCGTCGATGGCCGCACGACTAATTCGGCGCTGGTGGCCGCCTATTCCGGCGGGGCTCCGACGCGCCGCCCGGTGTGGTTCATGCGACAGGCGGGTCGCTCGCTGCCGGAATACCGGGCGCTGCGCGAGGGGGTCGGGATGCTCGAGTCCTGCCTGCGCCCCGAGCTGGCCAGCGAGATCACGCTGCAGCCCGTGCGGCGCCACGACGTGGACGCCGCGATCTTCTTCTCCGACATCGTGGTGCCGCTGCTGCTGGCCGGTGTGGACGTCGACATCGTCCCCGGCGTGGGGCCCGTCATGGGCTCGGCGGTGCGCACGGCGGACGACGTGGCGCGGCTCCGCGACGCCGGCCCGCTGACGGCGCAGGCCCTCGAGCCGGTGGCCGCGGCGGTGGCGCTCACCGTGGCGGCGCTCGGGTCGACGCCGCTGATCGGCTTCGCGGGCGCCCCGTTCACCCTGGCCGCGTACCTCGTCGAGGGGCGGCCGTCGCGGGACCACCTGGCCGCGCGGACGCTGATGCACGCGGACCCGGAGACCTGGCGGGCGCTGACGGAGTGGGCGGCGGACGTGACGGGCGCGTTCCTGCGCGCCCAGGTGCTCGCGGGGGCCAGCGCCGCCCAGCTCTTCGACTCGTGGGCGGGATCGTTGTCGCTGGCGGACTACGTGGAGCACGCCGCGCCGTCGTCGGGCCGGGCCCTGGCGAGCGTGGCGGATCTGGGGGTGCGCACCGTCCACTTCGGCACGGGCACCAGCGAGCTGCTGGCCGCGATGCGCGATGTCGGGGCCGACGTCATCGGCGTCGACTACCGGCTCCCGCTGGACGAGGCGAACCGGCGGCTCGGCGGCCGCACCCCGTTGCAGGGCAACATCGACCCGGCATTGCTGCAGGCGCCGTGGCCGGTGCTCGAGGCCCACGTCCTGGACGTCATCGCGCGGGGCGCCCAGGCGCCCGGCCACGTGGTGAACCTGGGGCATGGCGTGCCGCCGGACACGGACCCGGATGTGCTCACCCGCGTCGTCCAGCTCGTGCACGAGGCGTAACCCGGTGGCCGCCCCCGAGCCGGGCCACAGCGGGGCCGCGCATGCCGAGCACTGGGACGCGGTGGTCGTGGGGGGTGGCGTCGCCGGGCTCGTGGCGGCGCGGGACCTCGCGGCCAGCGGCTTGCGCACCCTCGTGGTGGAGGCGCGCGACGAGGTCGGCGGGGCGGTCGGGCGCCATGTGGTCGCCGGCCTGACGCTGGACTCGGGGGCGGAGTCCTTCGCGACCCGGGGTGGGGCGGTGGCGGAGCTCGCCCTGGAGCTCGGCCTGGCAGAGCGGGTGGTGCGGCCTGAGCCGCGGGGCGCCTGGGTGCAGCTCGCCCACGGCGCAGGGCCGTTGCCCCGCGCCGGGCTGCTGGGCATCCCGACGGACGTGTGGGCGCCTGACGTGCGGCGGACGTTGGGGACCGTCGGCGCGTTGCGCGCGAGCGTCGACAGCGTCCTGCCCTCGTGGTGGGGATCCCGCGCCGGGGCGGGCACGAGCCTGGGGC